>CADDZG010000025.1 GCA_902812355.1 Actinomycetota bacterium
CCGCCGGTGCCGAGGATCAGACGCGAGTTGAAGCTCTCACCCGCGATCACCAGGGGGTCGTCCATCGCCCTCCCTCCCACGGGGCCGGCGCGCGGCGCCGGCACGGGCACATCCCCGCGCCGCCCGGCGCCGGTGGGACGGGCCGCACCCTAGCCCCCCGACACCGCGGTCAGCACCTCGATGCGGTCGCCGTCATCGAGGCGTCGCTCGTCCCACGCCCGACGCGGCACGACCTCACCGTTGACCGCGACCGCGACCCCGCGCGGCCGGTCCGCCTGTCCCATCTCGCCGACGAGGTAGGCGATGGTGGCACCGTCGGGCAGCCGGCGGGCCTGTCCGTTCACGATCACTTCCATGCCTCAATCGTGCCCCACCGCGCGCGCGGTGAAGCGAACAGGGTCGAAGGGCTCCAGCACCGCCGGTACCTTGCGGGCGACGATCGCCTCGGCGATGCCCTCGGCGGTGATCGGGGTGAGCAGGATGCCGTTGCGATAGTGCCCCGTGGCGATCAGCAGGCCCTCGATCCCGCTCGGGCCGAGCAGGGGTGCGTTGTCGGGCGACCCGGGGCGCAGACCGGCAACGGTCTCGGTAAGCTCGAGCTCGGTGACGCCCGGCAGCAGCTCGAAGGCGCCCCTGAGCAGATCCAGCACCGCGCCGGCCGTCACGGTCGTGTCGAAGCCCTTTTCCTCCACCGTCGCCCCGACCACCACGCGGCCGTCGGCGCGCGGCACGACGTAGACCTCGAGACCCCGCACGTTGCGCTCCGCCAGGGGAGGGATCCCCGGCGGCGTACGCAGGTGCAGCAGCTGGCCCTTGACCGGTCGCACCGGGGGCACGAGCTCCTGGGGCAGGCCGTGTAGCGAGCCGCTCCAGCACCCGGCGGCCAGCACCGTGACCTCTGCGCCCAGCGTGTCGTCGCGGTCGAGCGCCACCCCCCGGCAAGCGCCGCCCTCGACGACCACCCCCACGGCCCGGCGGCGCATCACCTCGACCCCGGAGCGCTCGCACGCGGCCACAAGGGCAGCGTGCAGGGCGCGGTTGTCTATCTGGTGGTCGCCGGCCACGAAGATGCCGCCGCGCACCGACGGGGCAAGCCCCGGCTCAAGCTCGAGACACTCCCGCCCCCGCAGCCGCCGCACGTCGAGCCCGAGCTCCTGCTGGAACGCGTACAGCTCGCCGAGGGCGGCATTGTCGTCGGCATCGCGTGCCACCAACAAGGTGCCGCTGCGCCGGTAACCGGTGCTACGGCCCGACGCAGTCTCGAGCTCCTCCACGAAACCGGGATACATGCGGGCCGACTCCAGGCACAGCTCGAGGAGGTGGTCCTCGCCGTAGTGGACCTCGGTCACCGGGGCGAGCATCCCGGCGGCGGCCCCGGTGGCGCCGGCGCCCGGCGCGGGGTCGACCACCGCCACGGCGAGTCCCCGGGTCCGGCAGCGCCAACCCACCGCGAGGCCGACGGCGCCCCCGCCGATCACGACGACGTCGAAGCTGCGTCCGGTCACGTCCTCAGCGTAGTGCCCGGCACGCTCCCAGCGGGCCGGACCGCTGCGGTCACGCCGGAGGACCCGCCCCCGCGGCGTTGGCCTGCAAGCGCGCCAGGACCGCGCCGTCCCGCAGGCTGAGGCGCTTCTCGAGGTGCACCACCGTGCCCTCTTCCGGCTTGGATATGAACTGGAGGTCGTCGACCAGGGCCTTCATCAGGAAGATCCCGCGCCCACCCTCGGCCGAGAGGTTCTGCTCCGCGCCGGCCGCGGCCACCGCGTCGAAGCCGACCCCGGCGTCGATCACCCGGATCACGCATGTCGAGTTGTTGACCTCGACCTCGACGTCGTACTGCTCCTGCAGTCCGAGCGCGTGCTTGAGAACGTTGGTGCAGGCCTCGCTCACCGCCACCTGGATGTCGGCCACGCAGTCCTCGGTGACCCCGAGGGCGCGCAGCGCTTCCCCGCTCAGACGACGGACGATCGGCACGCTGATCTCGTCGCGCGGCAGGCACATCGTGTAGGTGATGTCCACGCCATGGCCGTACCCCCCGGCCGGGCCCCGGAAACCGCTTCCGACCAGGACCGCAGCGCGTCAGGCGCGCGCCAGCTCCTTGAACGCAAGGAGCACCGCGTCGATCTCGGCGGCGTCGACGTCGCGGTGGGTGACGAGGCGCATCGAGGTTGTCGGTCCGCCGACGGTGAGGATGCCGGCGCGGCGCAATGCAGCCGAGACCTCGGCAGCGTCGCCCCCGAACGGGGTGACGTCGACGTACACCATGTTGGTCTCGACCTCGGTGGGATCGACGCAACCCGAAGCGATGTCCGCGAGCCCCTCGGCCAGGGCCCGCGCGTTGTCGTGATCCTCGGCGAGACGCTCCACACCCGTATCGAGCGCGACCCTGGCGGCCGCGGCGAGCACGCCCACCTGGCGCATCCCCCCGCCCAGTCTCTTGCGGATCCGGCGCGCCTCACGGATCACCTCGGCATCGCCGACCACCATGGACCCGATCGGGGCCCCGAGGCCCTTGGAGAAGCAGAACGTGAGCGTGTCGGCCACCGCGGCCCATTCCCGTGCCGGCACGCCCGTGGCCACCTGGGCGTTGAAGATGCGGGCGCCGTCCACGTGCACCGCAGCCCCGGTGGCGCGCGCCGCGGACGCCACCGCCCGAGCCTCGTCGATCGGGAACACCCGGCCCCCGGCCGAGTTGTGGGTGTTTTCGATCGCCACCACCGCGCTGCGGGGATTGTGCTCGCTGCCGGGGCGCAACGCAGCGGCGACCTGGTCGGCGGTGATCACCCCGGCGCGGCCCGGCAGCGGCCGCACCATGAGGCCGAGGTGGGCGGCCGCCGAACCGCCCTCGAAGTGCAGGAAGTGGGCTCCGGCCTCGCACACCACCTCGTCGCCGGGACGCGCCAGACAGGCGAGGCTGACCTGGTTGCCCATCGATCCGGTGGGCACGAACAGGCCCGCCTCCTTGCCGAGCAGCGCGGCCGCGTGCTCCTGCAGCTCGTTGACCGTGGGATCGTCGCCGAAGACGTCGTCGCCGACCTCGGCCTCGGCCATGGCCCGGCGCATCTCGGGGGTAGGACGGGTGACGGTGTCGGATCGCAGGTCTATCAGCTTGTCCATCCCTCGAGGATAGGTCGCCGGGGGCGGGGGCCGGGAGCCGGTGCCGCGTGGCCCATCGCGCGCCCCATCCGCTGGAGGTATCTCCAGAACCCCCCGCGCGTCGCCATCAGGCGAGCTTCCCCGAGCCCCGCGGCCTTCACACGACCTTCCGGCCGTCCATGTACACCGCCGTGATGCGCTCCTTGAGGGTGGCGAGGTCGAAGGGATCCCCCGACACGAGCACGACGTCGGCCCGCTTGCCCGGTTCGATGCTGCCGAGCTCGTGATCCACGCCCATCAGCCTTGCGGCCGACAGCGTCGTCGCTACCAGCACCTCTTCCGGTTTCATACCGCCCTCGTGCATCAGCACCAGCTCGTCGAGGTTGTCGCCGTGGGGTGTCACCGCCGAGTCGGTGCCCATGGCCACCTTGACGCCGGCGTCGACGGCACGCGCGAAGGACTCGCGGTGGGATCCGATCACCGCTTCGGCCTTGCGCAGCGACGACTCCGGGATCGCCGCCCCGGCCTGCGCGGCCCGGATCACCCCGGTGGGGGCCACGAGCGTGGGCACGAGATAGGTGCCCCGCTCCAGCATCAGCTCGATCGCCTCGTCGTCGAGGTAGATCCCGTGCTCGATCGAGCGGATCCCCGCCCGCACCGCCGCCTTGATGCCCTCGCTCGACTGGGCGTGCGCCATCACCGGCAGGCCGGCGGCGTCGGCCTCCTCCACGAGGACGGCCAGCTCGGCCGCCCTGAAGTGGGCGTGACGCGGGTCGTCGCGCGGGGACAGCACCCCGCCGGAGGTTGCCACCTTGATCACGTCGGCCCCGGCCCGCACCATCTCC
The DNA here is from genome assembly GCA_902812355.1 of Actinomycetota bacterium. Lineage (GTDB taxonomy): Bacteria > Actinomycetota > CADDZG01 > CADDZG01 > WHSQ01 > CADDZG01. The sequence goes on from CADDZG010000025.1 coordinate 3,942, forward strand.
CGGACCTTGCGGCGCATCTCGTCGGGGCCGTCGACGATCCCGTCGGGGCACCCCGGATGCACCGGGAACAGATCCATGCGCTGGCCGCTCACCATCCAGCAATCGCCGTGCCCACCGGTCTGTGACAGCATGCGCACCGAGATCTGCATCCGGGGGCCACGGATCAGCCCGTCCTCGAGCGCCTGCTGGATCCCGAGGTCTGCCCCACCCGCATCGCGCACGTTGGTGATGCCGGTGGCCAGGGTGGCCGCGAGGTTGCGGGCGGCCTCGAAGAAGCGGTACGAGAACGGCGTGTTGGCCAGCTTGAAGAAGTTCACGTGGCTCGCCATGACGTGGACGTGACAGTCGAACAATCCCGGCAGCAGGGTCAGCCCCGAGGCGTCGACCTCCTCGTCGCCGTCGAGCCCCGGGCCCACCTCGACGAAACGACCGTCCTCGATCACCACATCGGCTTCGGCAGCCGGAGCCCCGGTCCCGTCGAACACGGTGCCGCCACGCAACAGCGTCCTCGTCATCGCTCCCCCTCCTTGACCACGGCTCCCTCGCGCGCCGGCCGGGTGTTACCGAGCCAGCTCTCGTACATCGCAGCGTAGATGCCTCCGGCCTCGACGAGCTCGTGGTGCCGTCCGCGCTCCACCACGCGCCCGCGCTCGAACACGAGCACGCCGTCGGCCGTCGCCGCCGTGGACAGCCGGTGAGCGATCGTGATCACGGTGCGTCCGCGCGACAGGCGGGCCAGTGCTTCGGCGAGGATCAGCTCGGTCCCGGGGTCCACCGCGCTGGTCGCCTCGTCGAGGATCAACAAACCCGGCGACGCGAGGTGGGCACGGGCGACCGCGACGAGCTGACGCTCGCCCACCGAGAGGTTCTCGCCCCGCTCCCCCACGACCGTGGCCGGTCCCGCTGGGAGCGACTCCACCCAACCGCGCAGACCGAGCTCGTCGAACACCCGCTCGACCTCGGCGTCGGTAGCCCCGGGCCGGCCGAAGCGCACGTTGTCGGCGACGGTGGCGTCGAACAGGAAGCCGTCCTGGGGCACCATGTGGATCGCCCGGCGGCGCGACCCGGGCGCCACAGCGCGCAGGTCGACCCCGCCGAGCAGGATGCGGCCGCGGTCGGGATCGGCGAGGCGGCACAACAGCTTGGCGAAGGTCGTCTTGCCGCAACCGGTCTGCCCGACGATCGCCACATGGCCGCCGGCCGGTACGTGCACATCGATGTCGTGCAGCACCTGCTCCCCGTCGACGTAGGAGAAGTGGACGCCCTCGACCCGGACCTCGAGCGGGCCCGGGGGAAGGGTCACGCCGGGCACGGGTTCGGTCATGTCCACCTTGAGGTCGAGCACGCCCTGGACCTTGCGCCACCCGGCCACGGCCGTCTGCGTCTCGCCGAAGGCCTCCGACAACTCGCCGAGCGGCTGCAGGAACAGCGTGGTGAGAAACAGGAACGCGATGAGACGCCCGGGGGTCAGATCGAACGCCTCAGGGAAGCTCAGGCCGAGCACGAACACTGCCGCCAGGGCCAGCCCTCCGAAGAGGTCGCTGGTGGGGAAGATCGTCGCGGTGAACAGGTTGGCTCTCATGCGGGCGCGGTACTGGCCCTCGATCGCGTCCTTGAGCCGGTGGTCCATCTGGCGCTCGAGACCGTAGGCCCGCACCACCGCGGCGCCCATCACGAACTCGGAGATCTCGGCGAGCATGTGCGAGACCGCGCCGCGCACGCCTTCGTAGGCCGCCAGCATGCCCCTCTGCAAGCGGCGCAGCACGAGGGCCAGCGGCACCACGAACACCACTATCACCAGCGCCAGCTTCCACGAGTACACGAGCATGGCCGTGAAGGTGCCGACGATCAGGGCCGAGGACATGACCCAGGTCAGCGCCCCCCAGTCCATGAAGTCGGCGATCGCGTCGATGTCGGCGGTGACTCGGGCCACGAACACACCGCGCCGTTCCTCGTTCTGTGCCGCCACCGTGAGCGAGTGGATGTGCGCGAAGGTGCGGACCCGCAGCGATCTCAGCGCGGCCTCGGTGGCCCTCACCATACGCGCGTAGGAGGTACGCGCCGCGAGGTACACGACGATCACGAGGACCCCCGTGACCGCGCACGCCGGGTAGATGAACCGCGCGTCGAAACCGCGCTGCAGCCCGCGGTCGATCACCTGCTGGATCAGGATCGGGATCAGCAGGGTGCCGGCGGCCGCGGCGATCGCGAAGGCCGCGGTCCACCGGGCGCCCTGCATGAACTCCGGGTCGTCGCGTAGGCCGCGTCGTAACACGGCGAGCGCCGATGCACGCCGCTCGCTCATACCGATCTCCTCTCGTAGGCGCGCACGAGAGCGGCGTATGCGGGGTAGGCCATGAGCTCCTCGTGGCGGCCATCGGCTACGATGCGACCGCCCTCCAGGAACAACACGCGGTCCGCCAGCGAGATCGACGACACCCGGTGCGCGATCACGATCAGCGTGGCATCGAGCTCATGTCGCAGACCCTGCAGGATGCGCGCCTCGATCGTCGGGTCGACCGAGGACGTGGCGTCGTCGAGCACCAGCAGGCGCGGGCGACGCAACAGAGCGCGCGCCAGAGCGATGCGCTGGCGCTGGCCCCCCGACAGGGTCACGCCGCGCTCGCCGACCACGGCGTCGTAGCCGCGCGGCAGAGCGGCGATGAAGTCGTGGGCCTGGGCCAGCCGGGCGACGCGTTCCACCTCGGCGTCTTCGTAGGGCAACCCGAGCGTGAGGTTGTCCCTGATCGAGGCGCCGAACAGGAAACTCTCCTGGAACACCAGCGACACCGCCGACCGCAGCTCGCCCGGCGCAGCCTCGCGCACGTCGACTCCGCCCAACCGTACGCTGCCGCGCGTCGGGTCCGCCAGGCGCGCCAACAGCATGGCGATCGTGCTCTTGCCCGCGCCGGTCGGCCCCACCAGGGCCACCGAGCTGCCCGCGGCGACCTCGAAACCGACGTCGCTCAGCACCTCCTTGCCGCCTGCGTAGGCGAAGGCGACGTTGCGCAGCGACACCGCCAGGGGGCCCGCCGGCAACGGTCTCGGGCGGGCGAGCGTCTCGAGGCCCGCGTCCTCGTCGAGCACGCCCTGGATCCGTTCCATGCTCACCACCGAGCGCGGCAGATCCGACAGCACGAAGCCGATCAGGCGCACGGGGAACGCCAGCAGCTGGAAGAGGGCGACGAACTGCACGAGGGTCCCCGTGGTGATCGCCCCGGTGGATATGCGCCACGCCCCGACGGCCACGAGCGCGGTGATCCCGAGGTTGGGCAGTGCATCGAACGCGGGCTCGAAGCTCGCTCGCATCGTCCCCAGCGCCACCCGGGCCCGGCGCAGCGCATCGGCGCGCCGGTCCATGCGCTCGACCTCGGCGTCCTCGCGTCCCAGGGTCTTGACCACCAGGGCCCCGTCGATGCTCTCGTGCGCCAGGGCCGAGACCTCGCCGATGCGGCGCTGGGTGAGGGTGGCCGGCGGTTCGACCTTGCTCCCGTACATGCGGTTGAGCCACGCCATGAGCGGCAGGATCACGAGCCCCACCGCGGTGAGGAAGCCGTCGGTGGTGAGCAGCAAGCCGATCGCCAGACCCATCATCACGATCACCGCGGTGGTGAAAGGCAGCGGGTTCAGCACCTCTGTGGCGGCCACCACGTCGGCCTCGGTATGTGCCAGGAGCTCGCCCGTCGGCTTGGTGCGGTGGTAGGCGAGGGGCAGCTCCTGATACCTGTCGATCACCCTGGAGCGCAGCGTCCGCTGCACCCGGAAGGCCGACATGCCGGCGAACCAACGCCTGGTCACGATCCCCACGACCTTCATCACCGTCACCCCGACCAGAGCGAAGGTGCCGGCCACGACCGCGCCGCGCCCGACCGAGCCGCGGAAGGCCGGGATCACGACGTCGTCGGTCAGACGACCGAACACGACCGACAGACCGACGGTGGCCGTGGCATAGACCGCGCCGCCGAGCACGGCGAGAGCGAACGGCCCCGGGTGCATGGCGATGAAACGGCCGAGCAACCTGGCACCGCGGTGCGAGAGGGAGGACGCGGGCGGCCGCGCGGAGGTGTGATCGTGTCTGTCGGTCGTTGCGGTGGTGCTCACGGGGAGGTCCTTTCGAACACCCGAAGCCGCGAGGGCACGCTCTCGGGCCGGGAACGGACGGGGGCAGGGGGCCCCCGGAGGGGGCCGGCAAAGGCAGCGACTGCATCGGCGCGCGGCGAGCCGACGGATGCTCGCGCGGGGCAATGGCCTCAGTCAGCCGAAGTGCGCTGCTCTGCCTCCCATCGACTACCTCCCTCGAAGAACGACCCCCTCGAACCTATCAGACGATGTCAAGCGGGTCCTAGCGACCGACGGCGTAGCCCTGCATCCCCCTCGGGTCGGCGGCGGCCTTGAGGACCCCATCGGGCTCGCGGCCGGCGGCCCCAACCCGCCCGAGGCTCCACGGCTCGGCCGCGATGACGTCGTGGCCCCGCCGGCGCAGCCCCTCGAACACGTCGGCGCCGAAGCGCCGCTCGAGATGCACCGAGCGGGCCGCGAACGGCCGCGGGTAGAAGGACGACACGAGGTGCTCGGTGTGGAAGCAGGGAGCGTCTATCGCGGCCTGCAGGTCCATGCCGTGGTGGATGTGGCGCAGGAAGGCGATGAGGGGCCACTGGTCCTGCTGATCGCCCCCCGGCGTGCCGAAGGCGAGGTAGCCGTCGCCGTCGCGCAGCGCCAGCGACGGCGACAGGGTCGTGCGCGGGCGCTTGCCCGGAGCGAGCGCGTTGGGGTGCCGGGGATCGAGCCAGAACATCTGGGCACGCGTCCCCAGCGGGAAGCCGAGCCCGGGCACGACCGGTGAGCTCTGCAACCATCCGCCGCTGGGCGTCGCCGACACGAGGTTGCCGAAGCGGTCGGCGACGTCGACGTGACAGGTGTCGTGGCCGAGCGTGGGCTCCCCGGCCCCCGGCCCGCCGCCCGCAGCCACGGCAGCGAGGGGAGGCAGGACCGGCGCGTGCCCTCCCGGCGATCCCGGGCGCAGTTCGCCCGACGCGTCGTCGCCGAGCTCGGCGCGGCGCAGGCGTGCGTAGTCCGGGCTCAGCAGGTCCTCGAGAGGGACGTCGACGTGCTCGGGGTCGCCGTAGAAGCAGTCGCGGTCCGCGAGCGCGAGCTTGGCGCACTCCACCACGGTGTGGACGAGATCCTCCCCGAGCGGATCGACGTCGGCGAGATCGAAGCCGTCGAGCAGCGCCAGCTGCTGGAGGGCTACGGGCCCCTGGCTCCACGGCCCCGGCTTGCACACCGTGTAGCCGTGGTAGGTGAGCGTCACCGGGGTCTCGAGCGTGGCCCTCCAACGAGCCAGGTCGTCCCCGGAGAGCAGGCCCCGGTGGCTGCGCCCGGTGACGTCCATCACCGCGGTCGAAGAGCAGAAGCGGTCGATGGCCTCGGCCACGAACCCGCGATAGAAGGCGTCGAGCGCAGCCTCGATCTGGGCGTCGCGATCCGTCCCCGCCGCCTCCGCCGCAGCCACTATGCGCCTATAGGTCGCGGCCAGATCGAGGTTGCGGAACAGGCGTCCGGGCCGGGGCAGCCCGCGCCCGAGATAGGTCTGGGCCGACGTCGGCCAGTGCTCGCGGAAGAGATCCTGCACCGAGGCGATCGTCTCCGCGATGCGCTCGAGCAGCGGGAAGCCCGACTCGGCGTAGCCTATGGCCGGCGTCAGGACGTCACGCGGCGACAGCGTGCCGAAGGCTGCGAGCATCAGCATCCATCCCCCGAAGGCGCCGGGCACGCATGCCGGCAGCAACCCGGTGCCAGGGATCGGATCCTCGATACCGAGATCCCGCATGCGCTCGATCGTCGCCGCCTCGGGGGCGCAGCCTTGACCGCAGATCACCACCGCTTCGCCGCGCTCTGCCACCCAGGCCACGATCGGGACCTCGCCGCCGGGACCGTTGAGGTGCGGCTCGACCACCTGGAGCACGAATCCGGCGGCCGCGGCGGCATCGAAGGCGTTGCCGCCGGACTCGAGCACGGCCATGCCGGTGGCCGACGCCAGCCAGTGGGTCGATGCGACCATACCGAACGTGCCCCGCAGCTCGGGCCGTGTGGTGAAGACCGGCTCCGCCACCTACCCGGACGCGCGCGTTCGCAGCGCCACCGACTCGTCCACCTCGGCGAAGTGGCACGCCGCCGGGTGGCCCTGGCCGCGGTCGATCAGCTCCGGCTCCCGCTCGGCGCAGACCGCCTGCGCCTTCCAACACCGGGTGCGGAAGCGGCAGCCCGACGGCGGGTCGGCCGGGTTCGGCACGTCACCCTCGAGGACGATGCGGCGCCGCTTGCCCCTCGCCGCGGGGTCCGGGATCGGAGCGGCCGACAGCAGCGCCTGGGTGTAGGGGTGCGACGGCTTGCCGTAGACCTCGTCGCGTGTGCCGGTCTCGACGATCTTGCCGAGGTACATCACGGCCACGCGATCCGAGATGTGCCGCACCACGGTGAGGTCGTGGGCGATGAAGATGTAGGCGATCCCGAACTCCTGCTGGATGCGGCGCAAGAGGTTGACCACCTGAGCCTGGATCGACACGTCGAGAGCCGACACCGGCTCGTCGAGCACCATCAGCTGCGGCGACAACGCGAGCGCACGGGCCACCCCGATCCTCTGGCGCTGACCGCCGGAGAACTCGTGCGGGAAGCGGTTGCCGTGCTCGGGGTTGAGCCCCACCACCTCCATCAGCTCCGACACCTTGTTGCGGCCGCCGCGCTCCTTGTAGAGGCCGTGCACCCGCAGGGGCTCGGCGATGATCTCCCGCACGGTCATTCGCGGATCGAGCGACGCGTAGGGGTCCTGGAAGACGATCTGCATCTCCTGGCGCAGCTCGCGCATCTGGCGCCGGCTGAAGGAGGTGATGTCGACGCCCTTGAACACGATCCGGCCGGCGGTCGGGTCGATCAGGCGGATGATCGTGCGCCCCAGGGTGGTCTTGCCGCAGCCCGATTCGCCCACCACCCCGAGCGTCTCGCCGGCCTTGAGCGTGAGGTCGACGCCGTCCACCGCGTGCACCTGGCCGACCTGCCGGCGCATCAGGCCTTCGGTGATCGGGAAGTGCTTGACGAGACCCTCCACCCGCAGGATCTCCTCGCCGAGCGGGGCGCGCTCGTGGACCTGAGTCAGGGCGTCGGCGCGGCTCACGCGATGCCCTCCATGTGGCGCAGGAGCTCCTCGGAGCGCTCGCGCAGCTCGTGCTTGAAGTGACAGGCCGAGAGGTGATACTCACCGTCGACGGGAGCGAGCTCCGGCAGCCGGGTGCGGCACTCGATCCGGCCCTCGGACAGGGCACAGCGAGGGTGGAAGGGGCAGCCGGGGGGGACGTTGATCAGGCTCGGCGGCTGCCCCGGGATCGGACGCAGCCACTCGTCGTCGCGCCCCACCTGGGGCAGGCTGCCCATCAGGCCGAGCGTGTAGGGATGGCGCGGCGCGTGGAAGATCGTTCCGACGTCGGCGGTCTCGACCACGTGACCCGCGTACATCACGACCACGCGGTCGGCCATCTCGGCGATCAGCCCGAGGTCGTGGGTGATGAGGATCGTGGCCGCCTTCATCTCACGCTGCGCGGCGCGCAGCACCTCGAGGATCTGAGCCTGGATCGTGACGTCCAGAGCCGTGGTGGGCTCGTCCGCGATCAGGAGCGACGGCTGATTGGCGATTGCCATCGCGATCATCGCCCGCTGGCGCATCCCGCCCGAGAACTCGTGCGGGTACTGCTCCGCGCGGCGAGGCGCCTGAGGAACGCCGACCAGATCGAGCAGCTCTATCGCACGGGTGCGCGCATCGTCCTCCGAGAGCCCCGGGTCGTGGGCCTGCAGCGCCTCGGCGATCTGGTCGCCGATCTTGAACACCGGGTTGAGCGAGGTCATCGGGTCCTGGAAGACCATGGCGACCTCCTTGCCCCGGATCCGCCGCAGCTCCTTGTCGGGCAGCTTGAGGAGGTCGCGTCCTTTGAACAGGGCCTGCCCCGACATGATCCGCCCCTGGGGCACGAGGCCCAGGAGGCTCATCACGGTCACGCTCTTGCCGGACCCTGACTCCCCCACCACGCCCAGGGTCTCGCCCGGATAGACGTCGTAGGAGACGTGATCGACGGCATGGACGATCCCGTCGTCGGTGTGGAACTCGACGGTGAGGTCGCGCAGCGACAGGACCGGTTCAGGCACGCACCCTCCTCTGGGTCGGGTCCAGCGCGTCGCGCAGGCCGTCACCGATGAAGTTCACGCACAGACAGATGATCACGATCGTGAGGCCGGGGAACGTGACGAGCCACCACTCGGTGAGCATCTGACCCTTGCCGTCGTTGATCAAGCTTCCCAGCGACGGCGTCGGGGGCTTGATCCCGAAGCCGAGGAACGACAGCACCGCCTCGATCAGGATCGCCACTGCAACGGTCAAGGTCCCGTTGACGATGATCGGCCCGAGCGAGTTGGGCAGCATGTGCCGCAGGATGATGCGCGTGTGGGACGCCCCCGATGCGCGGGCGGCCTCGATGTACTCGTTCTCCTTGAGGGACAGGAAGCTCCCACGCACGATGCGGGCCAGCGACGTCCACAGGATCGCGGCGAGCAGGAAGCTCACGGTGATCGGGCTGTCGGTGCTGAGCAGAGCCGACGCCACCAGCAGAACGGCCAGGGCGGGGAGCGTGAGCACGAGATCGGTGAGCCGCATCAGCAGGTTGTCGATCCACCCTCCGAAGTAGCCCGCCACCGCGCCCACCAGCGTTCCGAGCGCCACCGATAGCACCGCGGTGAAGATCGCCACCGCCTCCGTCGTGCGGATGCCGTAGATCACGCGGCTGAAGTAGTCGCGCCCGAGGTCGTCGGTCCCGAAGAAGTGGTACCCGCTGAGCGAGGGCCCGAGCCCCGCATCGGACAGGTTGATCTGGCTGTAGCTGTAGGGCGCGACGAGGTTGGCGAAGATCCCGGCGAGGAAGATCAGCACCAGCAGGATCAGACTCGCCATCGCCAGACGATGGCGCAGGAAGCGCCGCAGTGCCAGCCGCCACACGCTGCGGCTCTCGACCTCGAGGCCCTCCTCGTAGAGGGACGCGGTGGCCATCGCCTCGCCCGGCTGCACCCTGCCGGCCGGGGCGGCGCGGCGCAGCCCCGGATCCCCCGCCGCCCCCAGAGGTGCCTGCTGCTCCTCGACCCCGCGACGCGTCACCCCCGGTTCCCGCTGCTCTCGCGTCGTCTCGCGCGGGTGCTCAGTCATAGCGGATCCTCGGGTCGAGGATGCCGTAGAGGATGTCGGCGATCAGGTTGAAGAGGATCACCATCACCGCGGTCACGATCAGCCACGCCATGATCGGATAGAGGTCGGCGGCGTTGAGCGCTCGTATGAAGTACAGACCCATGCCCGGTATCGAGAAGACGCTCTCGGTCACGATCACCCCGCCGAAGTAAGCACCGAAATCCAGCGCGACGACGGTCGCGAAGGGGATCAAAGCGTTGCGCAGAGCGTGCTTCATGACCACCTGCCGGGTCAGCAGTCCCTTGGCCCGCGCCGTGCGCACGTAGTCGGAGTTGATGACCTCGAGCATCGAGGCGCGCAGGTAGCGGCTGTACTGGGCGATGCTGACGAAGGCCAGGGTGATCACCGGCAGCGCCAGGTGTTGAAGGCGATCGAGGATCGAGGGCAACAATCCCGTGACCCCAGGCGTGCTGAAGCCCGAGGTGTAGAAGATGCGGATCCCGTAGGCGAGGAAGATGTTGGTCACCAGCACCTGCAGGATCAAAGCGAGCCAGAAGACCGGTGTGGAGAAACCCACGAACGAGAAGGTCGTGGCCGCGTAGTCGAAGGCGGAGTACTGGCGCACCGCCGAATAGACGCCCACGAGGATCGCGAAGATGACCGCAACCACCTCGGAGACGATCACCAGCTGCAGGGTGTTGGACAGCGCCAGGCGCAGATCCGGCCAGATCGGGTTGTCGCCCAGCAGGGTGGTCCCGAAGCGATGCAGCACGGCGTTTTCGACCCAGTACCCGTACTGCACGATCAGAGGCTTGTCGAGGTGCTTGCGGACGATGATGTGGTGGATCGTCTCCTGGCTCACCTTGGGGATCGCTCGCACCTGGGCAAGGGGGTCTCCGACCGCGGACACGAAGAAGAAGATCAGCATGCTGGCCGCGATCAGGACCGGGATGCTGTACAGCACCCGTCTGAGGATGTACGTGCCCACTCAGACCCCTACCCGTCCAGGTTCCATCCCAGCGCCATCGTAGTCGGCTGCGGGAGATGCGGGGAACGGACGGGGCCGGTGGACCCGGCCCCGTCCGCAACTCTCCCTAGCGAGTCAGCGGCTGATCCACCAGTTCTGTGCGTCCCACGCCGGCCCGTCGGCCGCGGGGTTGTCGGTCATCCCGTGGACCTTGTCCGCGTTGTACGCCAACACATCGGGCTTCTGGTACAGCGGGATCGTCGGCAGATCCTGCGCTGCGATTTGGTCGGCCTCGTTGAACTCCTGAGCCCGCTTCTGCGGGTTCAGCTCGCTCTGGCTGGCGTCGAGCAGCTTGGTTGCCTTGGGGTTGCACCACCCGGTGAAGTTCTGGCTGCCCTTGCACTTCCAGATCTCCACGTTGCCGCTGGGGTCGGGGTTGCCCACCCAGGCGAACATGAAGAGGTCGTAGTTGCCGGCCACGAGCACCTTGTTGCCGAAGACCACGGCCGGGTCGCCGAAGTCGTTCTTGACCTCGATCCCGACCTGCTTGAGCTGCTGCTGGATGATCTCGAAGGTGAGCTCGCGCAGCTCGTTGCCGGACGTCGACACGAAGCGGAACGATGCTCGCTGGCCGTTACACACGTAGATGCCGTCCGACCCCTTCTTGCACCCGTGGCTCTGCAGTAGCTGTTCGGCCTTCTTCGGATCGTGCTTGTAGATGTTGAAGTGGGGTTGGTACTCCGGCTGGTTCGTGAGGTACATCACGTTGTTCAGCACCGGCAACCCGGGTGACAGATCCTTGAACAGCTGGTTCACGATCGCCTGCCGGTCTATCCCGTAGGCGATCGCCTGGCGCATCCATAGGTTCTTGAGCAACGGGTTGCCCTTGGGCCCCTGCTGGAGGTCGATGTGCTCGTAGGTCGTACCCGCTTTGGTGGTCAGCTTGATGCCGGGCTCGCTCTGGAGCTGCTTGAGCTCGAGCTGTGGTTGCGGGTAGATCGCGTCGACCTCGTGGCCGCGCAGCTGCTGGATCTCGGTGTTGGTGTCGGTGGTGAACTTCCACACGATCTTGTCGAGGTGCGGCCCGCTCCCCCACCAGTTGGGGTTCTTGACCAAGGTCAGCTGGTTGCCCTTCTGGTAGCTCTGGAAAACGAAGGGGCCGTCTCCGATGCCCTTACCGGTCTTGGGGTCGCAGATGCAGTTCTGCCACACCTTGTTGAAGTTCTGTCCGTTGAGGACGTGTTCGGGCAGCACCGGCTCGAAGAGGTCCTTCCAGTCGGCGAACGGCTTGGAGAAGATGAACTTCACCGTCTTGTCGTCGATCGCCTGGGCGCTTTTGATCTGGTCGTACCCGGCGCGGCTGGCCATCTGCCACTTCGGGTTGACGAAGGTCTTCCACGTAAAGATGAAGTCCTTGGAGGTCACGGGTTGCCCGTCGCTCCATTTGGCCTGGGGCTTGATGTGATACGTGATCGTGAACGGGTTCTGCGTGACCTTGGCCTCGCCGTCGATCAACTGAGGCTCGTAGCTGAAGTCCGGCAGGTGGTGGTAGGCCCCATACAGCGTCGGCGACTCGAGCATCCATACCGACCATGCCAGCGTGCAGCACACCAGCAGGAAGTTGAGCCCCTCGGACGGCTCCTGTTCGGCGCCGAAGACCAGCGTGCCGCCGTTCTGTACCTGCTGGCCCCCGCCTCCTCCGCCTCCTCCGCCTCCGGAGGTGCCACCGCCGCCGCACGCCGCAGCCAGCAGAGCCACGGCGAGGAACAGCGCGCAGACGCTCAGGATCCCTCTACGGGCGCCTAGAGACCTCATACTCCCCCCTTACCGAGACCGACCTGGTGCAGCCGAAACCTACTACATCTCTCGTAGATGGGGTGACGCACCCCAGGAGCGGGGTGGAGCCCCTCCCGGGCTGCGTAGACTGGCCCGCCGTGACCCCGAGGGCCCGCGGGCGAAGCTGGGGGGCCCGGCCGCGACGAGGAGGAACTCATGGGCGGGATGCAGCCGAAGGACCTCTACAGGCTGAGGTGGGCGGGCAGCCCCCGGCTGTCCCCGGACGGCACCACCGTGGCGTTCGTCGTCACCCGGGTGGACGAAGAGACCAACTCGTACCTCGGGGACATCTACCTCGCTCCGTCCGACGGCTCCGCGCCGGCGCGCCCGTTCGTGTCCTCGGAGCGCTCCGACGGCAACCCGGTGTGGTCCCCGGACGGCTCGCATATCGCCTTCACGTCGACCCGCTCTTCGGACGAGGCCCAGCTGTACGTGATCCCCGTCGGCGGTGGCGAGGCTCGCCGGCTGACCGATCTGCCCGAAGCGGTCGAGGAGGTGGCGTGGTCCCCGGACGGGACCCGGATCGCCTTCAGCGCGCGGGTCCGGGACGCCGCCTACGAGGAGGAGGACGAGCGCAAGCGCGAGCCGCGCCGCATCACCCGCCTGTCCTACAGGCTCGACAACGTCGGCTGGACCTTCGACCGCCCGCGCCACCTCTTCGTGGTCCCCGCCGACGGATCCGCACCGCCGGAGCAGCTCACCACCGGGGAGGCCGACGATTCCGGCATCGCGTGGTCCCCGGACGGGACCCGGATCGCCTTCGCGTCGCGCCGCGAGCCCGACTGGGACGTGTCCACGAGGTCCGACCTCTACGTCGTCCCCTCGGCCGGCGGGGAGCCGCGCCGCATCACCTCGATGGACGGCTCGTGCGGCGCGCCGTCGTGGTCGCCGGACGGGGACACGATCGCCTACGAGTACCGCCCGGGCGAGTGGGACGATCCGCGCCACGCGCGCATCGCGGTGATCGACGTCGCCTCGGGCACCCGGCGGATACTCACCGAAGACCTCGACCGCAACTGCTCCCCGTACCCCCACATCCGCGAGCCGCTGTTCACCGACCGGGGGTTGCTGTTCGCGCTCGAGGACTCGGGCAACACGCCCCTTTACCGGGTGCCGGCGGACGGTTCCGGCAAGCCCGAGCCTGTGATCGAAGGCGACATGTGTGTGACCGGTTACGACTCCGCCTCCGGTGTGGTGGTCAGCGCCCGCACCACCCCCACCTGCCCGGCCGAGATCTACACCGGCGACACCCGCATCAGCCACGTGACCGACGCCTTCACCTCCGGGATCGAGCTGCAGGCCCCCGAGCGCTACCTCGCCACCTCCGCCGACGGCTCCGAGGTCGAGTGCTGGATCGTGCGCCCCGCGGGGTTCGAGCCGGACCGGCGCTACCCCGTCCTGCTCAACATCCACGGTGGCCCGTTCACCCAGTACGGGAACCGCTTTTTCGACGAGTTCCAGGTCTACGCGGGGGCCGGCTACGCGGTCGTGTACTGCAACCCGCGCGGCTCGTCGGGCTACGGCGAGGCGTGGGGCCGTGCGATCCGGGGGCCGGCCGCCGACGGGCCCGGCATGGGGAGCGTCGACTACGACGACGTCATGGCCGCGCTCGATACCGCGCTGCAGCGCTACGACTTCTGCGACCCCGACCGTCTCGGGGTCCTGGGCGGCTCCTACGGAGGCTTCATGACGTCGTGGATCGTGAGCCACACCGACCGCTTCAAGGCGGCGGTCTCGGAGCGCGCCGTGAACAACTGGGTATCCTTCTTCGGCTCCAGCGACGAGGGTCCCGCGTTCAAGGGCGAGATCGGGGCGTGGCCGTTCGAGGACGTCGAGGCTTACCTCAGGATCTCCCCGACGTCCTACGCGCCGCGCATAAACACGCCGCTTCTGATCCTGCACTCCGAGAACGACCTGCGCTGCAACATCGAACAGGCCCAGCACCTGTTCGCGATCCTGCGCCTGCTTGGCAAGGAGGTCGAGTTCGTGCGCTTCCCGGCGGAGTCCCACGAGCTGTCGCGGTCGGGGGCACCGGTGCACCGCGTGCGCCGCTTCGAGATCATCCTGGAGTGGTTCGCCCGCTACCTCGCTTAGGCGACAGCCGGGTCGGCGCGCCGCGCGGCTGTCTCAGCCGAAGAACACCTCGGCGGTCTCGTAGAGAGCGGGATCCAGGGTCTTGAGCTGGGCTACCGCCTCGCCTAGCGGCACGCGCTCGATCCGCTCGCCGCGCAGGGCCACCATCTTGCCGTAATCACCGTCGTCGGCGGCATCGATGGCGGCGATGCCAAAGCGCGTCGCCAGGACCCGGTCGTAAGCGGTCGGGCTCCCGCCGCGCTGGATGTGGCCGAGGATCGTGGCGCGCGTCTCGTACCCGGTGCGCTGCTCGATCTCGCGCTCCAGGGTCACCCCGATCCCGCCCAGCCGCACGTGACCGAACTCGTCCGTGCCGCCTTCCCGGATCGCGCCGCCGTCGTCGACCGGGGTCGCACCCTCGGCCACCACCACTATCGAGAACGTGCGGCCGCGCGAGTGGCGATGGCGGATGTGGCGACACACCTCCTCGATGTCGAACGGGCGCTCGGGGATCAGGATCGCGTCGGCGCCTCCCGCGATCCCCGCGTAGGTGGCGATCCAGCCGGCATGACGCCCCATCACCTCGACCACCATGACCCGGTTGTGGGACTCCGCGGTCGTGTGCAGGCGATCGATCGCGTCGGTGCAGATCTGCACCGCGGTATGGAACCCGAAGGTGAAATCGGTGGCCGCGAGATCGTTGTCGATGGTCTTGGGCACTCCTACGACGTTGATGCCCTCCTGACCGAGCTTGTCGGCCACACCCAGGGTGTCCTCGCCCCCGATCGCGATCAATGCCTCTATCCGCTCGGCCGCGAGGTTCGCCTTGATCCGCTCGACGCCGTCGGGCTCCTTGAAGGGGTTGGTGCGCGACGACCCGAGGATCGTCCCGCCGCGATGGAGGATCCCGGAGGTGTTGTCGGGCGTGAGATGGCTGAAGCGGTTGACCAAGGGGCCCCGCCATCCGTCGTGGTAGCCGACGATCGCGTGGCCGTGGACGTTCACCCCCTTGCGTACGACCGCCCGGATCACGGCGTTGAGCCCGGGGCAGTCGCCCCCTCCGGTGAGCACCCCGATCCTGGCCATGTCGCCTTCCTCCGTCATCTCCGTCGGGTCCCTGTTGATGGAGCGGGTATACCTGCCGATACGGTGAGCATGACCGCGCGTGCCCTCAGGATCGCCACCGCCGCCTCGGTCGCGGCCGGCCTCGCAGCCACCGCCATCGTAGCTCCGGCCCCCGCTTCGGCCGATGGCCTCGTCGCTACGCGCGCCCGGGCGCAAGCGGTCGGGGCCGAGGTCACGGCCCTCGAGCACCGCCTGGCGGCGCTCGACGCCCGGCGCCACGAGCTCGTCGTGCGGATCGGCGCCGTGACCCGCAGGATCGCCGAGCTCGACCTC
>CADDZG010000026.1 GCA_902812355.1 Actinomycetota bacterium
AGCCCCCGCCGCTCGAGACGGCGTGCGAGGCGCGCCGCCCCGGTCACGCTGAGGCCGGCCGCGGTCGCGGCGGCGGCCAGCGACGTCTCGGGTCCGAGGGCAAGCACGAGGCGCCACTCGTCCCCGCTGAGCACCACAGGCCCCCCGTCGGGTTCGGCGATGCGTTCGTAGCGCGTCCCGTTGCCGGTTCCGGACGACTCCGACACGATGTCGGCGAGCAGCTCGGCCGCCTCCTGCACCGCGGCGGCGATGTCGGTGCGCGGCAGCAGCTGCGGCTCGAGCGGGCGGCTCTCCGTCCACCCGACCGTGTGAGGCGCCCACAGGATCAGATCGACGACCACGTCGTGCACGCGCTCGGTGAGGATCTGCTCCATCTCCGCCGGATCGGCCCAGCCCTGTGACAGCACCGTCTCTGCGAGTGGGCGGCCGCGCCTGCTCGCGAGCTCGAGGGCTTCGCCCAGCGCGCGTTCCCGCATGATCGCCTGTTCGACCAAACGCCGTCCCAGGGGCAGCGAACGAGTGGAGCGACCGGTCACGACGCGGCCTTCGCTGAGCACGAGCTGCACCGCGTCCTCGCCGCGGCGCGCGTCGATCACGCCGCTGCGGCCCTGCCCGAGCATGAGCTCGAGGAGGACCAGGGCATCGCACTCGAGCGAGATCATGACGTCCTCCTCACGCCCGGCGCGCGCCGGGCCGGTAACCACGAACCGGCCCGCCAACCGGGGGCCCGGCGGTTCCCGGAGCCCGAGCGATCCATCCCCCGCCGGCGGTTCCTGCACACCGTGTGGGTCGACGTGCGCAGCCACCCCCTTTAGCGAGTTCCTTCAACCCAGAGCATGACGCAACCCTCATGACGCTGCTTGCCCTCACCCGAAACCTGAGCCCTTTCGACGCCGCAACGGGACACAGCTTCCCAGGCAACAACTTCCAGGTCAACGGGCTTGAAGCCCTTCGATCGGGGTCCCGGGCGGCACCGTGGGGCCCTCCGGACGGCGCGAGCCAGCGGTTCAGCCGGCGCCGGTCTCCCGCTCCCAGCCGGCGCGCCCGATCCACCAGATGTCGTGGGCGCTGCCCCACAGCACGGTGCGTCCCCGTACGGTCATGCCGAGCTTGCGGGCGACGGCCGCCGACGCGCCGTTGATCGGTCGCACGAGGCTCACGAGGTGGTCGAGCCCGCAAGAGGTGAACGCGAAGTCGCGCGCCGCGCGCCCCGCCTCGGTGGCATAACCGCGGTTCCAGTGAGCCCGGTGGACCTGCCAGCCGACCTCGATCTCCTCCCGGCCCTCGACCACTTGCGGGGTGAGACCGCACTGACCGATCACCTCGCCGGCGTCCTTGAGCTCGATCACCCACAGCCCGTAGCCACGCTCGCGGTAGCGACGCCGGTTGCGGCGGATCCAGCTGAGGGTCTCCTCCCGGGTGAAAGGACGCGGGTAGTACGCCATCGTCTCGGCATCGCCGACGATGGCAAAGAGGGCCGCAAGGTCGGACTCCCGCTCCTCACGCAACACGAGACGCTCGGTCTCGAGCCTGAAGCTCACGTCCCGGCCCCCGCCGACGTCCGCTGCCACCCGGCTGCGGAAGACCTCGTCCCATCGGTCATGCCGAACAACCCTACGGCCCCGGTGGCCGGGGTGTTCCACCCGAACCCGGCGAAGCTAGATGCCGGTGATGTGGATGCCCGAGCGGTCGGTGCCGTAGCGGTGGTTGATGCCGATCAGCAGGGCGGTGAGGGGCTCGACCACGGCCGCCATCGACAGACCGCCGGCATCTACGAAGCGCAGCCTTGGCAGGGCCTCGACGAGGGCCTCCACCGTGGGTTTCGCCGCCTTGGGCCCGCAGGCCAAGACGTCGCCCTCGAGCTCGACGTCGAGGTCGTAGAGGGCGGCTGCAGACAGGGAGTGGAAGGCGGAGCAGACATGGACCTCGTCCGGCAGCAGCGAGCGCGCGAAGCGCGCCGCAGAACCGCCGGGGGCCCCGAGCATCTCGGTCGGACGGCCCCCGACCGAAGCCGCCACCGGAACCGTGGCGTCTATCACCACCGTGCCGGGCCGCAGGGAGCCGGCCACCGCCTTGCACGTGGCGGCGAGCCCGGTGAAGGGCACGGTGATGACCACGACGTTGCACGACGCCGCAGCCTCGGGGTTCTCGGCCCCCGAGATGTCGGCGCGTGGCACCCTGTCGCGATAGCCCGCGGCGGCGTCTTCGGCCTTGGCCGCGCGCCGTGAGCCGATCACCACAGGGATCCCTGCCCGGGCCCAGCGCAGGGCCAGGCCCCCGCCCTCGTTGCCGGTGCCGCCGAGCACGGCGACGCGTCCCACGTTGGTCACGGCGACGCCGGCCGGTACTCGCCGAAGACGTCGCGCAGGGCATCCGACACCTCGCCCAGCGTGGCCCGGGCGGCGAGGGCGTCCTTGATCGGGTACAGGAGGTTGTCGGTCCCCCGCGCTGCGCTCCGCACCGCCTCGAGCGCGGTCTCGACCGCACCGGCATCCCGTTCCTTCCGCACCCGCTGTAGGCGCTCGATCTGGCGGCGCTCGAGCTCGGGATCGAGCTCGAGGATCTCGACCGGCTCCTCCTCGCCGGACGCGAAGCGGTTGAGCCCGACGACCACCCGCTCTCCCGACTCCACGGCCTGGTTGATACGGAAGGCGGACTCCTCTATCTCCTGCTTCATCCATCCGCTCTCGATCGCCTCGACCGCGCCGCCGAGCCGATCGATCTCTTCGATGTAGGCCCGCGCACGCTCCTCGAGCTCTTCGGTCAGCTCTTCCACGAACCACGACCCGCCCAGCGGGTCCACGGTGTCGGCGACCCCCGACTCGTAGCCGATCACCTGCTGGGTGCGCAGGGCGACGCGGGCCGCCCGTTCGCTGGGCAGCGCCAGCGCCTCGTCGAACGAATTGGTGTGCAGGCTCTGGGTGCCCCCCAGGACCGCGGCCAGCGCCTCAAGCGTGGTGCGCACGATGTTGTTCTCGGGCTGCTGCGCGGTGAGGGTCGCGCCGCCGGTCTGGGTGTGGAAGCGCAGCATCAACGAGCGTTCGTGGGTGGCCCCGAAGCGCTCCTTCATCAGCCTGGCCCACAGACGGCGAGCTGCCCGGAACTTGGCCACCTCCTCGAAGAGGTTCATGTGGCAGGCGAAGAAGAAGGACAGGCGGGGGGCGAAGTCGTCGACGTCGAGTCCCGCTCGCAGCGCCGCCTCGACGTAGGCGATGCCGTTGGCGAGCGTGAAGGCGATCTCCTGCGCCGCCGTCGCCCCCGCCTCGCGCATGTGGTAGCCGGAGATGGAGATCGTGTTCCAGCGCGGGAGCTCCTTGCGGCAGTACGCGAAGAGGTCGGTGACGATCCGCATCGACGGCTTGGGCGGGTAGATGTAGGTACCCCGCGCCACGTATTCCTTGAGGATGTCGTTTTGGGTCGTGCCCCGGATCTGCGACGGCGCCACCCCCTGCTCCTCGGCCACGAGCTGGTACAGCAGCAGCAGGATCGCGGCCGTGGCGTTGATCGTCATCGAGGTCGACACCGCGCCGAGCGGGATGCCATGGAGGAGCACCTGCATGTCGGCGATGGAGTCGATCGCCACGCCCACCCGTCCGACCTCGGCCTGTGCCCGGGGATGGTCGGAATCGAAGCCCATCTGCGTCGGCAGGTCGAAGGCCACCGACAGGCCGGTCTGACCCTGGTCGAGCAGGAAGCGGAAGCGCCGGTTGGTCTCCTGGGCCGAACCAAACCCCGCGTACTGGCGCATCGTCCACAACCGGTCCCGGTACATACGCGGGTAGATGCCGCGGGTGAAGGGGAAGGAGCCGGGCCGGCCGAGATCCCGCTCGGGCTCGAAGCCCTGCGGGAAGCCCTCGTAGACGGTGCGGATCGTGATGCCGGAGTCGGTCACGCGCTCGTCGGTCACGGGCGCCATCCTAGTGCCCGGGGGCTCCGGGCCTCCCGCCCGCACCGGGCCTGCCGGAGGGGCGACGGCGGCACGTTTAGGATGGGCGCGGAAACCTCGATGCGAACGACGCCGTGCACCGCGTCCCGATCCCAGGAGGCGCAGATGACCGAGGAGTGCCGGTAGATGGCCGCGCGGGTGGCCACGGGCGAGCCCGAGACCGCCGGGGGCCGGGCTTCGATATCGGCCCGCACCCTGCGCAAGGACGCGTGGTGGCGGTCACCGGCGACCACCGCGGGCGTGCTGCTCGCCTTCGTGATCTATTCGACCTGGGCCGCTTTCCAGACCACCGACTACACGTGGGAGCCGTACATCTCGCCGTTCTTCTCCCCGTGCATCGCGGACGCGTGCCACGGGTCGTCGAGCACCTGGAGTTTCGTACCGTGGTGGCCACTGCCGGCGATCCTGATACTGATCTTCCCCCTCGGCTTCCGCCTTACCTGCTACTACTACCGCAAGGCTTACTACCGAGCTTTCTGGCTGGCGCCGCCGGCGTGCGCGGTCGCCGAGCCCCACCGCCGCTACACCGGAGAGACCCGCTTCCCCCTGGTGCTGCAGAACATCCACCGCTACTTCCTGTACTTCGCGGTGATATTCAACATCATCCTCAGCTACGACGCGATCGTCGCCTTCCGCGACCACAGCGGCGCGTGGGGCCACATGGGCCTGGGCACGCTCGTGTTGCTGATCAACGCGGCCCTGCTGTGGACCTATACCCTCGGGTGTCACTCGTGCCGTCACCTCTGTGGCGGCAAGCTCAACATCTTCTCCCGGCACCGCTTCCGGCTGCGGCTGTGGAAGTTCGTGAGCTGGTTCAACGAGCGCCACATGCAGTTCGCCT
Source organism: Actinomycetota bacterium (assembly GCA_902812355.1). Lineage (GTDB taxonomy): Bacteria > Actinomycetota > CADDZG01 > CADDZG01 > WHSQ01 > CADDZG01. The sequence continues at coordinate 4,788 of CADDZG010000026.1, forward strand.
GGGCAAGCCTTGTGTGGGTGGCGCTGAGCGATGTCTACGTTCGCCTCGTTGCCTCGGGACTGATCCACGACCCGAGGTTCTTCTGATGACCGGCGGAAGCAGCGAGCACGGCTGGGGGCAGCGACATGGCTGACATCGAGAGCCACGACTACGACGTCATCGTGATCGGCGCGGGCGGCGCAGGCCTGTCCGCGGTCGTGCAGTCGGCCGCAGCCGGCGCCAACACGGCCGTGATCTGCAAGTCGCTGCTCGGCAAGGCCCACACGGTCATGGCCGAGGGAGGGATCGCCGCCGCGCTAGGCAACGTCTACCCCGAGGACAACTGGAAGGTCCACTTCCGGGACACGATGCGCGGCGGCAAGATGCTCAACAACTGGCGCATGGCCCAGATCCATGCCCAGGAAGCGCCGGAGCGGGTCCTCGAGCTCGAGACGATGGGGGCCCTGTTCGACCGCACCCGGGACGGACGGGTCCTGCAGCGCGACTTCGGGGGACACCAGTACGCACGCCTGGCGCACGTCGGGGACCGCACCGGCCTGGAGATGATCCGCACGTTGCAGCAGAACGCGGTGGCCAAGGGCGTCGATGTGTTCATGGAACACTGCGTGATCGACCTGCTCAAGGACGGGGAGCACGTCGCCGGGGCGCTCGGCTACCGCAAGGAGACAGGACAGTTCGTGGTGTGGCGAGCCAAGGCCGTGGTGCTGGCTACCGGGGGGATCGGCAAGATCTACAAGGTGACCTCCAACTCGTGGGAGTACACCGGCGACGGGCACTCGCTCGCCCTGCGGGCCGGCGCCGACATCATCGACATGGAGTTCGTCCAGCTGCACCCCACCGGCATGATCTGGCCCCCGTCGGTGCGCGGCATCCTCGTCACCGAGGGTGTGCGCGGTGAGCGCGGGGTGCTGCGCAACTCCGAGGGACGCCGCTTCATGTTCGACTACATCCCCGAGTACTTCGCCGGCGACTATGCCGACTCGGAGGAGGAGGCGGACAAGTGGTACACGCAGCGGACCGAGACCGGCGCTCGCCGTCCCCCCGAGCTGTTGCCGCGCGATGAGGTCGCCCGGGCGATCGCCGCCGAGGTCGAAGCCGGCCGCGGCAGCCCGCACGGGGGCGTGTTCCTCGACATCGCCAGCCGGCGCACGCCCGAGGAGATCAAGCGTGCGCTGCCGAGCATGTACCACCAGTTCAAGGAGCTGGCGGGGGTGGACATCACCAAGGAGCCCATGGAGGTCGGACCGACCTGTCACTACGTGATGGGTGGCGTAAGGACCGAGCCGGACACCACCGAGAGCAGCGTGCCGGGGCTGTTCGCCGCAGGTGAGGTCGCCGGCGGCATGCACGGCGCCAACCGCCTGGGCGGCAACTCCCTCAGCGACCTTTTGGTGTTCGGCCACCGGGCCGGGCGCTACGCGGCCGAACACGCTCTGGGTCTGGAGCGCGCTCCGCACATCGACGATGCCGAGGTCGAACGTCTCACCGCTCTGGCGGTCGAACCCTTCGAGCGCGATGAGGGCGAGAACCCCTTCGAGTTGCACGCCGAGCTGCAGGACACCATGCAGGACAACGTGGGGTTGATCCGCAACGAGGAAGACATGAAGAAGGGGTTGGAGAAGATCAAGGAGCTGCAGGAGCGGGCTCGCAGGGTCAGGGTCATCGGCAACCGTCAGTACAACCCCGGCTGGAGCGAGGCCCTCGACCTGCGCAACCTGCTGACGGCGGCCGAGATGGTCGCGCTCTCCGCCCTCGCGCGGCGAGAGAGTCGCGGCGCGCATACCCGCCGTGACTATCCAGAGACCGACAACGAGCATTTCGGCAAGGTCAACCACGTGCTGCGTCTCAAAGACGGCGAAATCCAGCTCAACGAGGAGCCCTTGCCGCAGATGCCCGAAGAGCTCAGGCAACTGTTCGAGGAGAAAAGATAGCCATGGCGACCGAGCGCAGATTCCGCGTGTGGCGGGGCGACGCCAAGGGCGGCGACTTCCACGACTACACGGTCCCCGTCGAAGAGGGTGAGGTCGTGCTCGACGTGATGCACCGCCTCCAGGCCCAGCAGGCCAACGACCTCGCGGTGCGCTGGAACTGCAAGGCGGGAAAGTGCGGATCCTGCAGTGCAGAGGTCAACGGCCATCCCACCCTGATGTGCATGACGCGCATGTCGGATTTCCCCCCGGACGATGTGGTGACCGTATCCCCGATCCGCACCTTCCCGGTGATACGGGATCTCGTAACCGACGTGTCGTTCAACTACGAAGTGGCCAAGCGCATCGTGCCGTTCCAGCCCCGGCCGATGACCGAGGAGGAGAAGGAGGCGGGCAGCTACCTGCTGGCCCAGGAGGACATCGACCGCCTACAGGAGTTCCGCAAGTGCATCGAGTGCTTCCTGTGCCAGAACGTGTGTCACGTGATCCGGGACCACGAGGAGAACAAGCGTAATTTCGCAGGCCCCCGCTTCTTCATCCGCAACGCCGAGCTCGAGATGCACCCGTTGGACACCGCCGACCGCCGGGACCAGCTGCAGGACGAGTTCGGCCTCGGTTACTGCAACATCACCAAATGCTGCACCGAGGTGTGCCCGGAGGGCATCCACATCACCGACAACGGCATCATCCCGCTCAAGGAACGCGTCGTGGACAAGCGCTACGACCCGATCGCTTGGCTCGGCCGCAAGATCGGCTTCGCCAAGGATCAGCGGCGGCTCTGATCCCCGAGGGTCCGCCGGTCCCGCCGCGATGAACCACGCTCGCCGGTTCCGCAGCGAGCTTGACCGGCTGCGCGTCCGGCGGTGAAGATCGTCTTCAGGCTGTTCGCCCTCGTCCTCGCAGGGGCGATCGCCTACGTGATCTACCTCGCCGTCCTCGTGTGGCGCGACTCCCACCTCGACCAGTACCACCCGGCCGGAGCGATAGTCGTGCTCGGCGCCGCCCAGTACAACGGGACGCCGTCCCCGGTGCTGCGGGCACGGCTCGCTCACGCCCTCTACCTTTACCGTCAGGAGCTATCCCGGGTCGTCATCACCACCGGCGGCAAGCAGCCGGGCGATCGCTACACCGAGGCGGGCACCGGCGCGACGTGGCTCGAGCAGAACGGGGTGCCGGCCGACGCGATCCTGTCGGAGAACACCGGCCGCAACACGTGGCAGAGCCTCACCAACGTCGCAGCCATAGCGCGGGCTCACGGCATAGACACGATCCTCATGGTGTCCGACCCGCTGCATTCGGCCCGGCTCAAGGCGATGGCTTCTGCCCTCGGATTCCGGGCCGCGTACACGAGTCCCGACTCCTACCTCGACCTCCACCGCAGCCGTCTCACCAAGCTCGAGGAGCTGGTGCACGAAGTCGCCGCGCTCGCCTACTTCCAGGTCTACGAGCGCTGGACCGGGTGACCGGCGCTGCGGTCTCAGCGCACCGCACGCGCCGTGTAGATCCTCACCGGGGTCATGAGACCCCTGATCTTGACCTCACGGCCGCGCTCGAAGCGGATCCGGCGCAAACGGCGGGCGGCGAGCTCGGCGGCGGCCTCGGATACGACCACTTCGCCGGGACGGCAATGGTCCAGCAAGCGCGCCGTGAGGTTGACGTCGTGGCCGAGGAGGTCGTCCTCCTCCACCAGCGGTTCGCCGGCATGCACCGCGATGCGTATCGAGACCGCCCCAGCGTGTCCCTGGGGGCCGCACGTCGTCAAGCCCGAGCGGATCGCCAGGGCGGCCCGCACCGCTTGTGATGCGGATGGGAAGGCGAGCAGAAAGCCGTCGCCGAGGGCCTTGACCACTTCACCACGGCCCACGCCGATGCGGTCCTCGACCGCCGCCCGCACCGAGACGAGGAGCTCGCGCGCCGCGTGATCTCCCATCTGCTCGGTGAACGCGGTGAAGCCTGCGATGTCGAGGAAGGCGATGCCGACCTTGCCCCCGGACGCGATGCGCGCCAGGCGGGCGTTGGAGCCGTCGTCGGCCGCCAGGCTCGCCAGCAGATGAGTGCTGCGCAACCCGAGCTTGCCCAGGCGGGACGGCCGGCGCTCGACCGCCTCGGCGATCACCGGCTCCAGGGCCTCGGCCGCGTCGACCATCGTCGCCAGGGCGCCGTCGTCACCGATCCTGGCCCGCAGGGAGCCCTTGAGCCTCCCTAGGATCTCCGGGTTGCGCAGGACCGCGGCCCGCAACGCCTGCCTCATCGTGACCATCGGTTTTCTCCGTCCGCGAGCATTCGCTTACTGAAGTTAGCAGGCCCGGGACGGGCGGCCGCGCGCCCGGCGCTTCAGCCGGGGACGAGGACGCCGACCCGTCCGGCTACCTCGAAGGTCGCCGGCGTGCGCAAGCCGACGAGGTCGCCGTCGACGTTGAGCTCGATGTCGGGTTCGGCGGCGATCGTCACGCGTGCGGCACGGCCGAGCCGTGCGTGCTCGCAGGAGCCGAGCTTGCCGCCGCGCACCGCGTTCCACACCTGCAACGCGGCTCCCATCGACGGCACGGCCACGGCGCAGTGGTCGAGGATGCCGTCACCGGGATCGGCGCGCGGCCACAGCTCGAAGCCTCCGCCGGCACTGCGGCCGTTGCCGACGCCGGTCACGAGACAGCCGCGTACCTCGGCCCCGTTCACGGTCGCGGTGAACCGGCGTGCGTCGAGCAGCCCCTTGGCCCCCGCGGCCCAGAAGGCGAGAGGACCGAGCGCCTTCTTGACCGGTTCGGCGACGGCCCGGTCGACCGCCACCGGCAGGCCCCCGACGCAGGCGTTGACGAACAGCCGCTCTACGCCGCCCCCGCGCGCCCGTCCGATATCGAGCTCTGTCCGCCGCGCATCGCACAGAGCCCGCGCCGCGTCGACCGGGTCCTCCGGCACCCCCAGCGTGCGGGCGAGGTCGTTGCCGGTGCCCATGGGGACCAGCGCGAGCGTGACCTGTGCAAGACGGTCGGCAAGGGCGTTGACGGCGTCCCCGAAGGTCCCGTCGCCGCCACCCACCACCACGACGTCGGCCTCGGCCGCGGCGTCCCGCAGCTCGGGCGCGAAGGCCTCGTGCGAGGACGGCTCGAGCGTCGTGACGTCGCCGGCGCGCCGCAGCCAGCGGCGGATCTCGGCCTCGACATCATCGTCGGCACCGCCGGAATGCGGGTTGCACACGAACAACAGGCGCCGCCCACCGGGCCCGGGCTCGTAGGACATGACCGAACCCTTGCCGTCCGACACCGGCGTCAAACCTCGGGGCCCGGCCCGGAGGGGCTCAGAAGAGGACGAGCGACAGCGACCGGCGCGCCGACACCGCCCGGGGATCGTCGGGGGGCAGGAGGTCGAGCAGAGTCAGCAGGTGTCGCCGGGCGCGATCGCGCTCGTCGCCGGCGCTCGCCGCCACCGTGGCGAGCAGCACCTCGAAGGCTTGCTGCAACCGTCCCGCCGCGGCCAGCGCATCGGCTAGTCCCACCGCCGCGTCGACGTCGGCGGGGTCGCTCTCGTGGCGTGCCCGCAGCGTCGCCTCGTCGAGGCTCGCGGCGCGCCGCGCGAGCTCGAGGCGCGCCACCGCGGCCTTGGCCGCGAGATGAGCGGGCGCCTCGGACAGGACCTCCCGGTACGCGGCCAGCGCCGCGTCGCGGTCCCCGGAGCGCTCTAGCTCCTCGGCCCGGGCGAAGGCGACATCGGCGCGCGACGGTCCGAGCCGGGCCAGCCACTCTCGCACCCGGTCCTCGGGCAGGGCACCCACGAACTCGGCGACGACGCGGCCGTCCTTGAACGCCTTGACCGCCGGGATGCTCTGGATCCCTGCGGCCGCGGCCAGGTTGGGGTTGGCGTCGACGTCGACCTTGGCCAGCACCCACGAGCCGTCGGCTTCCGTCGCGAGACGCTCGAGGATCGGGCCCAGGGCGCGACACGGTCCGCACCATGCAGCCCAGAAGTCGACCACCACCGGCACCGTGCGCGACCGCTCCAGAACGTCGGAGCCAAAGCTCGCTTCGGTGACCTCGATCACAGCCATGTTTCCTACAACCGCGCGCTCACCGGATACCTTCCGAGTTCACGAACGACGCGACTCGAGCTCCTTGCACTTGCTGCGAATCGCCTCGGCCGCCTCCTCCAGCGCCCGGCGCTCGTCCTCGGACAGTTCGAGCTCGACGATCCCCTGCACACCCTTGCGCCCGAGGCGGGCCGGCACCCCGAGGTAGACGTCCGAGATGCCGTACTGGCCGGTCGTCCATGCGCAGCAGGGCAGCACCTCGCCGCTGTCGGACAGGATCGCGTTGACCATCGCTGCGGCCGCCGAGGACGGCGCGTAGTAGGCGCTACCCTTCTTGAGGTACTCGACGATCTCGGCCCCCGCGTTCTTGGTGCGCTCGAACAGCTCCTGCAGCGTGGTCTCGTCGACCAGGTCGGGCAGGGGCTTGCCGTCGACCGTGGCGTGACGGGGCAGGGCCACCATCTGATCCCCGTGCGAGCCGAGCGTGATGGCCTCGACGCTGGTGGGAGCGACGCCGAGCTTCTCGGCGATGAAGAAGCGCAACCGTGACGAATCGAGGACGCCGGCCATGCCCATGACCCGTTCCTTGGGGAACCCCGATACGAGCGACGCGAGGTAGGTCATCTCATCGAGCGGGTTGGACACCACCACGATGATCGTGTCCGGGCTGTGGGCGGCGATCTGCTCGACCACCCCCTGCACGATCTCGGTGTTGGCGTCCAGCAGGTCCATGCGACTCATACCGGGCTGGCGCGCCTTGCCGGCGGTGATCACGGTGACGTCGGAGCCGGCTGTGTCGGCATAGTCGTTGGTCCCGATCACACGCGCGTCGAAGCCCTCGACGGCTGCCGAATGGTTGATGTCCAGCGCCAGGCCCTGTGGGAGCCCTTCGATCACGTCGACCATCACGACCTCGTCGGCGAGGTCCTTCTCCGCTATCCGGCGGGCGGTGTTGGAGCCGACGTTGCCGGCGCCGACCACCGTGACCTTGGTGCTTGCTTCAGCCATCACCACCATCCCTCCGTGCATTCGTCCCCGGAACCACGGTCCCGAGGGAACCGTCCGAGAGCTCGGGCCTGTGAGCGGCCGTCATGCGTTGAGCTTTTCGATGACCGCGTCGGCGACCTCAGAGGTGCCTACCGCGGTGGGATCGTCCCGGTTGGGCTTCATGTCGTAGGTCACGTTGCGGCCTTCGGCGATGACCGCAGCTATCGCCGACTCGAGGCGGTCCGCCGCGTCACCTTCATCGATGTGGCGCAGCATCATCACGCCGGACAGCATCATGGCCATGGGGTTGACCTTGTTCTGGCCCGCATACTTGGGGGCCGACCCGTGGGTCGGTTCGAACACCGCGGCCTCATCGCCGATGTTGCCTCCGGGAGCCAGGCCGAGACCGCCGATCAGACCGGCGCCGAGATCGGACAGGATGTCTCCGTAGAGGTTGGGCAGCACCAGGACGTCGTAGAGCTCGGGCTTCTGCACCAGCTGCATCGTCATGTTGTCCACGATGCGGTCCTCGAACTCGATGCCCGAGTCGGCGTACTCCTGCTCCGCCACCTCTCGCCCGACCTTGAGGAAGAGCCCGTCGGAGAACTTCATGATGTTCGCCTTGTGCACGAGGGTCACCTTCTTGCGCCCTTCGCGCAATGCGTAATCGAAGGCGGCGCGCACGATGCGCTGGGTCCCGAACACCGAGATCGGCTTTATCGAGATGCCCGAGTCTTCACGGATCCGCTTCCCGCTGAGCTCGGCCAGGAAGTCGATCAGCTTGTTGCACTCCCCCGAGCCCTGTTCGAACTCGATCCCCGCGTAGAGATCCTCGTGGTTCTCCCGCACCACCACGAGGTCGATGTTGTCGTAACGCGTGCGTGCTCCCGGATAGCTCTTGCACGGCCGCAAGCACATGTAGAGGTCGAGCTCCTTGCGCAGCGCGACGTTGACGCTGCGGAAGCCGGTCCCTACCGGCGTCGTGATCGGTCCCTTGATCGCCACCTTGTTGGCCCGGATCGAGTCCAGCACGTGATCCGGCAGAGGGGTACCGTACTCGTCCATCACGTTCTCGCCGGCGTGCTGCACGTCCCAATCGAACGACACCCCGGTGGCCTCGAGCACGCGGCGCGTCGCCTCGGCGATCTCGGGGCCGGTACCGTCGCCGGGGATCAGGGTGATGCGATGCGTCTGTCCAGGCATGTCATGCTCCTGTCCTCGTGGCTTCCTGCCTGCGCCGACCACCGGGCCCCGGACCCGGCCCCCTTCCGAGCCGGCGGCACCGCGCACGGGTAGCTACCCGCGTTGTTGGCGTTCCCTTGCGGCCGGTAACAACAAACATAACTGCTAGCCTTGAGGGGGAGATAAGCAAGGACGGAGAGCCCGCGAACCGGACCGGGACGGAAAGGCGCGATGACGATGGGAAAGTCGGGCAAGGGTCTGGAAGGCGTGGTTGCGGCGCAGACGGCGCTCAGCGACATCGACGGTAAGCAGGGCAAGCTGTGGTATGTCGGCTACGACATCCACGACCTCGCCGACCACGCCACCTTCGAAGAGGTCATCTACCTGCTGCATCACCTCGAACTGCCCAACGAAGCCGAGCTCGGCCGGCTGCGGGAGCAGCTCGCCGCAGATCGGGAACCGCACGGCTTCGTGATGGATCTGCTACCCGGTCTGGCGCAGCGCACCCAGCCGATGGAGATGCTGCGTACAGCGATGTCGGCCACCCAGGCCGACGACCCCGACGGTGAGGACAACTCCGAGGAGGCCAACTACCGCAAGGCGATCCGCATCTGCGCGGTGGTCCCGACGCTGGTGGCCCACTACGACCGGCTCCGCAACGGCCTCGAAGTGGTCCCGCCGGACCCGAACCTGTCCCAGGCGGCCAACTTCCTATGGATGCTGACCGGCGAGAAGGCCGACGACGAGACCGTGCACATGTTCGACACCTGCCTCGTGCTGCACGCCGACCACACGATGAACGCGTCCACCTTCTCGGCGCGCGTCAGTGCGGCCACGCTGTCCGACATCCACTCGGCGATAGTGGCCGCGATCTGCGCGCTCAAGGGGCCCCTGCACGGGGGCGCGAACGAGCAGGTACGCCGCATGCTCGACGAGATCCGCGAGACCGGAGCCGACCCGCGCGACTACCTCAAGGGCAAGCTCGAGCGCCACGAGAAGGTGATGGGCTTCGGGCACCGCGTGTACAAGACCGAGGACCCGCGCGCCACCCACCTGCGCGAGATGGCGAAGACGCTCGCCGAGAAGACCGGAGAGCCGTTCTTCTGGGAGACCTCCCGTGCCCTGGAAGAGGCGATGATGGAGGAGAAGGGGCTGCACCCCAACGTCGACTTCTACGCCGCGTCGGTCTACTCCTACCTCGGGATCCCCGAGGACCTCTTCACCCCGGTGTTCGCGTGCAGCCGCGTGTCGGGGTGGACCGCCCACGTGCGCGAGCAGTACGCGGACAACCGTCTGATCCGGCCCGATCACGAGTACATCGGGCCGCAACCGCGCTCGTGGACGCCGATGAGCGACCGCTGAGCCGGCGCGGCCGGCTCAGGCGGGAGCGGCGCGTTCGGCCAGGGTCGTGACGTTGGCCAGCAGCATGGCTATGGTCATCGGCCCCACCCCTCCGGGCACCGGGGTTATCGCAGCGGCCACCTCCGACACCGCCTCGAAGTCGACGTCGCCGGTAAGCCCCGCCTCGGTCCGGTTCATGCCGACGTCGATCACGACCGCCCCGGGCTTGACCATCTGGGCGGTGATCACCCGAGCCCTGCCCACCGCCACGACCAGCACGTCCGCCCGCCGGGTGTACGCGGAGAGGTCTCTGGTCGCGGTGTGACACAGGGTCACCGTCGCGTTCGCCCCCGGCGCCTTTTGGACCATGAGCGCAGCGAGCGGCTTGCCCACGATGTTGGAGCGTCCGACGATGACCACGTCGGCGCCGGATGTGTCCACCCCGCTGCGCAGCAGGAGCTGCTGGATCCCCGCGGGGGTCGCCGGCACCACGACCGGATCGCCGGCCAGCAGGCGGCCGAGGTTGCAGGGATGAAACCCGTCGGCGTCCTTGCCCGGCGACACCGCATCGAGCACCGCTGCCTCTGATATGTGGGCCGGCAGCGGCATCTGCACGAGGATCCCGTGGACGTCGTCGTCGGCGTTGAGCGCCTCGACCAACCCCAGGAGCTCGGTCTGCTCGGTGCTCGCCGGCAGGTGGTGGTCGAAGGAGCGGATCCCGACCTCGGCGCACGCCTTGTGCTTGGACGAGATGTAGATCTTGGAGGCGGGGTCGTCTCCAACCAGGACCGTCGCCAGACCCGGGGTGACGTCCCGGCCCCCGAGGGCCGCGACCCGCTCGGCGACCTCGGCGCGCACCTCGGCCGCGATGGCTTTGCCGTCGATGATGTGGGCCGTCATGGCTCCTCCGTGGATCGTGACCGGACCGGGGCCCGAAGCGGCCCGCGCGCATCCTAAGGGCGCCGCGCGCCGTCCGATCCGGCTCCTGTAGCGTGGGCCCCCCGGCCCTTCCCGGGCCCCTCGATCCCCGGAACCCGGCGGTGGCGACGATGGACGACACGCGCATCGCCGGGCACGACCCCGCAGCGGATCCGCATGCTGCGCCCCCTGCGAATCCGGGACTTCCGCCTGCTGCGGGCGGGCCTCACGGTGTCACTGATCGGCGACGGAATCTGCCTCGTCGCCCCGGCGTGGCAGGTCTACCGGCTGTCCAGCGCCCCCGAGGCCCTGTCGCTGGTGGGGGTGGCGTGGACCTTGCCGATGGTGCTGTTCCCAACCGTCGGCGGGGTCGTGACCGACCGCTTCGATCGCAGGCTGGTGATGATCGCCTCGGAGGTGATACGGGGCAGCTCGGTCGCCACCACCGCGGTGCTGGCGCTCACCGGAAGCCTGCAGCTGTGGCACCTCTACGGCCTCGCCGTGCTCGTGGGCGTGGGCGAATCGCTGTTCGGGCCGTCCTTTGGCGCATCGGTGCCGGGCTCCTCGGGCTGATGGCCACCGTCGCCTTCCTCGCCCTGCCCGGACTGCGCGATCCCGAACCCGACCGGCGCATGGTCGGTTCCGAGCGGGCGGAGCGCCTGCCCTAGGAGGTCCGGGGGAGGACTCAGTGGCGGAAGTGGCGCCGCCCCGTGAAGACCATGGGGATCCCGTGCTCGTCCGCGGCGGCGATCACCTCGTCGTCGCGCACCGAGCCGCCCGGCTGGATCACCGCCGTGGCCCCCGCAGTGACGGCGGCGTCGACCCCGTCGCGGAAGGGGAAGAAGGCGTCGGACGCACACACCGAGCCCTTGGCCCGGTCCCCCGCCCGGCGCGCCGCGAGTTCGGCCGCCTCGACCCGGCTCATCTGGCCCGCGCCCACGCCCCACGCGGCCCCGTCGCGGGCGAGCACGATGGCGTTCGAGCGCACGTGCTTGACCACGGTCCAGGCGAAACGGAGGTCGGCCCACTGCTCGAGGCTGGGTTCGGCCCGGGTCACGACCCGGGCCTCCGCGAGGTCGTCCGGGGGGTCCGGCGTCTGGAGCAGGAGCCCGCCGGAGATGCGCCGCACCTCGGGCCGGGGCGGCCCGTCGTCCCCCGCCCGCAGGATCCGCAGGTTCTTCTTGGCGGTGAGGATCGCCAGCGCATCGTCGTCGTAGGCCGGAGCAATCACGACCTCGGTGAAGATCTTGCCGATCTGCTCGGCGGTGGCCGCGTCGCAGGTGCGGCTCAGGGCCACGATGCCGCCGTACGCGGAGGTCGGGTCGCACTCGAGCGCCCGCGCGTAGGCATCGGCGAGCGTCACCGCTACCGCCGCCCCGCACGGGTTGGCGTGCTTGACGATCACCGCCGCGGCCCCCCCGAGCTCGCGCACGAGGCTCCACGCCGCGTCGGTGTCGGTGAGGTTGTTGTAGGACAGCTCCTTGCCGTGCAGTTGGGTGGCCGCGGCGAGACCGCTGCGGGGGCCCGGCTCGGCGTACAGCGCCGCCTGCTGGTGAGGGTTCTCGCCGTAGCGCAGATGGGCGACCTTGTGGCCGGTCAGCACGAGGCGATCGGGAAGGTCCTCGCCTGCCGACAGGTAGCGGGTGATCGCCGCGTCGTAGCCGGCGGTGTGGTGGAAGGCTTCGAGCGCCAGTCGCCGGCGGGTCGGAGCCGAGATGCCGCCGCGCGCACGGATCTCCTCCAGCGCCCACGTGTAACGCTCGGGACTTACGATCACCGCCACGCTGTGGTGGTTCTTGGCCGCCGCCCGCACCATCGCCGGGCCCCCGATGTCGATCTGCTCGAGCGCCTCGTCCTCGGTCGTGCCGGGGGTGGCGACCGTGTCCTCGAACGGGTAGAGGTTGCAGACCACGAGGTCTATCGGCTCGATCCCGTGCGCTTGCAGCTCGCGCATGTGCTCGGGGTTACGGCGATCGGCGAGGATGCCTCCGTGTATCGCGGGGTGCAGGGTCTTGACCCGGCCCCCGAGGATCTCTGGTGCTCCGGTGACCTCGGCGACCGGGGTCACGGGTACCCCGCCTCCGGCAAGCACGGTTGCGGTGCCGCCCGAGGACAGGATCTCGATGCCCAGCTCGGTGAGCCCGCGCCCGAGCTCGACCACCCCGGTCTTGTCGGACACGCTGATCAGGGCTCGCCGGATCGTCACGTCCACCGCCGCATCCTAAGGTCGCCCGGTCCGGGAACCGCACCCGCGGGATCGATCCCCTTCGACCCGCACGCGGCGCCCCTCGATCCGCACCCGGCCCTCCAGGAAGGCCGCGCACACCTCGGGGAGCAGGCGGTGTTCGACCGCCTTGATGCGTTCGTGCAGCGAGGACTCGTCGTCGTCGTCGAGTACCTCCACCGCCCGCTGGGCCACTATCGCACCGTGATCCACGAGGTGATCCACGAGATGCACGGTCGTGCCGGTGACCTTGACCCCGGCGGCGAGCGCGTCGCGCACCGCGTGCGCTCCCGGGAAGGCGGGGAGCAGGGACGGGTGGAGGTTGATCAGGATGCCGGGGAACGCGTCGACGAAAGCCGGCGACAGGATGCGCATGAACCCCGCCGACACCACGAGGTCGGGACGGTGCGATGCGACGAGATCGCGCAACGCCTCGCTCCATGCGTCGCGCGACGCGAAGGCGCCGGGCTCGAGCACCGCGGCGGCGATCCCCGCCCCCTCCGCCCACGCCACACCGGCACAAGCGCGGTCGGCCACCGTCGCCACCACCGTACCCGGTACCTCTCCGCGACGGCAGGCCACGGCCAGCGCACGGAGGTTGGAGCCCGACCCCGACACGAGCACGACGATGCGCCCTCCGGCGGGCCGTCGCCCCTCGTTCACGGCCGTCCTTCGGCGCGGTGCCTACCACCCATCGGCTCGTCCCGGCGTAAGCCTAGCGGTAGACGCCGTTGTGGCCCACGCTGTAGCGGCCCGGCTGGGGGAAGTATGCGAGACCGTGGGGCCGCACCCCGACCCGGATCGTGTGGATCGTGCGGCCGGTGTGTGTGTCGTAGACCGAGACGGTGTCTCCGAAGCGGTTGGCGGTCCACAGCTCGGTGCCGTCGGGTGATACCTGAAGCATGTCGGGACTACCACCCACGTGCCAGGTGGCGACGACCTTGCGCTGCGCGAAGCTGATCACAGAGATCGTGCCCGCGTAGCGGTTGCTGACGTACAGCAGCCGCGTGTTGCGGCTGATCGCCAGACCGTGCGCTCCTGCGCCGGTGGGGATGAAGTCCACCACCTCGAGGGTGCGGGCGTCGACCACCGACACGCCGTTGAGCCCCTGGTTCGTGACGTAGAAGTAGCGGCCGTCGGGGGACAGCTTGACGTCCACGGGCAACCCTCCGACGCGGACCTTGTCCGTGACCCTCATGTGCTCGACGTCGACGCGGTAGAGCATGCCGCTGAACTCACAGCTGGCGACGAGTGCACGCCCGTCGGCGGTGAAGTCCATGTGATCGATCCCCGCCGACGGGATGCGCACGCTGCGGATCAGCTTCCACGTCTTGGGATCGCGGAAGTCCAACCGGTGATAGCGCTCTGCTACGACGATCGCCTTGGAACCATCGGGGGTGAAGTAGAGGTTGTAGGGATCCCTGACCGGGATCGTGCGCACCTTGCGACCGGTGCGCGGGTCGATCTCGGTGAGCGAGTTGCCCTGATCGTCGTCGGTGTAGAGGTGCTTCATGTCCCACGACGGGGTGACGTGCTGGGGATCCGCCCCGGTGTGGATCGTGCGCACCACCCGGTAGGTGTGGGGGTCGATGACGGTGACCGAATTGGACGCGTTGTTGGGCACGTAGACGAGCTCCGGGTCGTGGCGCACCGCCGGGGCGAGCGGACCGTGGGTAGTGGCGGCGTAGACGTTGCGCGTGGTTCCCCGCACGGCCTGCGACGTCCTCGGTGCCGTCGCCCCGCGGCGCTCGGGCGCCGCGGTTCCGTCGCGCCGCCCGGTTAGGGCGCCGTCGCCGCCGGGCTG
>CADDZG010000027.1 GCA_902812355.1 Actinomycetota bacterium
TGCCAGGTGGGGGCCGGGTGGCACCCGCGGACGGCTCGGGTGAGGGGCAACGGGGAGCTTGCCCGGGCGAGCGGCGGTGAGGGTTACTCAGCCGGAGCCCGACCCGGTTCACGCTTGCACGAGCCCCCTCACGGAATCGAACCGTGGACCTTCTCCTTACCATGGAGACGCTCTGCCGACTGAGCTAAGGGGGCAGCGTCAACGGCCGACGGCGTCGGCTGTTTCCGCAACCGCCGCGGCCGCTCCGGAGCAGAGCCTATAGCCCACCGCCGCACCGCGCCAACCCGACCGCAGGCCCACGGGGCCGCAGGCACCTGGAAGTAGCCGTCACCGACCGGTCGGCAGGTGCGGCACCGACTCCCCGAAGCCAGGCGCCCCGTCCACACGGTTGCCGGTCTCCCTGCGGCGGAGTAGGGCGGCCGGTCTCGGGTCGGGTCCCAACACGGATCCGTGCCTCGAGATTCGCTCTGTTCGCGATTGACAAACGTCGGTGATCGATGTTTGCGTTTTCGATACAGGAGGAGGAATGAGTCAGAGCCAGCTGGCTACCGTGGGAAGGCGCATACGGCAGCTCCGGCAGGAGCAGGGTCGTTCGCTGCGGGAAAAGGCGAGGGCGATCGGCATATCGCCCGCCTCACTGTCGGCCATCGAGAACGGCCGCGCGGCTCCCCTAACCTGGCCACCCGATGATCCTCCATAGCAAGCTCACGCCGCGGCTGCTCGCCGCGCTTGCCTCGATCATCGTCCTTGCCGCGTGCCACACGAAGCCCGGAGCCTCACCACTAGCGCCGCGCTGGAGCCGCAGACATCTCTCCGCGGCAGAGATCCAGCCGGGCATCCACAAGATCCGCCACATCATCGTGGTGATGCAGGAGAACCGCAGCTTCGACAACTACTTCGGTACCTATCCGGGGGCCGACGGCATCCCGATGCGTCACGGTCGTCCCGTACCCTGCCTGTCCGATCCCCCGCTCGGCCGTTGCCTGCACCCCTTCTACGACCACTCGCTGCACGATGCGGGTGGTCCGCATTCGGCTAGCTCAGCCCTGGAGGACATCGACGGAGGACGCATGGACGGGTTCATCCGTGTGGCCGCATCGAAAGGGTTCAGATGCCTACAGGAGGCACCGGCCCCCTGCCCCTTCCATCCCGATCACCCTGACGTGATCGGCTACCACGATTACCACCAGATCCCCAACTACTGGACCTACGCGCACGATTTCGTGCTCCAGGACCATATGTTCGAGCCGAACTACGGATACAGCCTTCCGGCGCACCTGGCGATGGTTTCCGCTTGGTCCGCGGTGTGTCGCAACGCGTACCGGCCGATGAGCTGCCGCAGCAACGACGAGGATCCACAGCGGCAAAGAGGCGACGTCCCACGTTACGCGTGGACCGATCTCACCTACCTTATGAAGCGCTATCACGTTAGCTGGCGCTACTACGTCCCGGCAGGCGACCAGCCGGATTGCGTGAGCGGCGCCGTCACCTGCCCCCACCGGCCCCAGAGCTACCGTGCGCTGAACGACTTGTGGAACCCGCTGCCCGGTTTCACCGACGTGCACCAGGATCACCAGCTACACGACATACAGCCGGCGCGCCGCTACTTCGCCGCGGCGAAGCGGGGGCACCTCGCCAACATGACCTGGATCGTGCCGAACCTCAGGAACAGTGACCACCCGCCCGAATCGATCCGCGCCGGCGAGGCGTGGGTGACGCGCGTGATCAACGCCGCGATGCGGGGGCCGGAATGGGATTCCACCGCCATCTTCCTTGCGTGGGACGACTGGGGTGGCTTCTACGACAACGTGCCACCTCCCCACGTCGATTCGATCGGCTACGGGATCCGGGTGCCTGCGCTGGTGATCAGCCCGTATGCGAAGCGCGGCTACATCGACCATCAGACCTTGAGCTTCGACGCCTACATCCGGTTCCTCGAAGACGACTTCATGCACGGGGCGAGGCTTGACCCGGCGACGGACGGCCGCCCCGACTCACGCCCCGACGTGCGCGAGAACGCTCCCCGGCTCGGCAACCTCGAGCGGGACTTCAACTTCGCGCGTCCCCCGCGGCCTCCGGTGATCCTGCCGCCCCTTCCCCGGCCACCCTTCCGCTTCCCGGAGCGACCCCTGAACCCCGCTGCGCAGCATCCCTGAGCTTGCTATGGTCGGTCCCGGACCGGGCGAGAGAGGAGTGGCCGGTGCGTACCAAGCTCGCGTCGCTGCTGGCAGCAATGCTCGTCATCGCAGGGATTACGGGCATCGGGACGGCATCGGCATCTTCGCCTCAGGTCCCGGTGAACCACGACGCCAGCGCCACGCCCGGCAACGAGGCCGAGGACGCGATCGCCGCCAACCCGACCAATCCCTCGAACATCGTCGCCATGTCAACACTGCCCGATGTCGTCAGCGGACTCTTCGTAGGTGTCTCGTTCGACGGAGGAAACACGTGGACGCGCCGGGTCATTGGAACGGGCGGCTCCCTCGGACAGATCTGCTGCGACGAGCAGCTGGCGTGGGATCGCTACGGCAACCTGTGGATGACCTACCTGGTCAATACCAACGGCAACGTCCTCGTTGCCGTGTCCACCGACGGCGGGCTGAGCTTCCGCAAGGTAGCCGAGATCGTGCCGACCAAAACCACCGGCAGCCGCGCCCCCCATGGAGCCAAGCCCAAGCGCTTGCGCGGACCGACCAAGGGCGTCACCGCCGACCAACCCTCGATCGCCGTGGGAGCCGACACCGTTTGGGTGAGCTACACGAGCTTCCCCTCGGTCCAGGTCCAAGCATCCGGGGCGCCCGTCACGGGGCTCGGGCACTTCGGCGGCTTCTCGCCCCCCGAGACGGTTCCCACCTCGGCGGGCCGGGGTGACTACGGCGATACCGCGGTCGGGCCACGTGGCCAGGTCATGGTCACCTATCAGGACCAGACCAACGGACAGGGTGGCTCGCACATCTACACCGCGGTGGATCCCGACGGGCTGGGACCCGCAGGCTTTGGGGACCCCGTGCTCATCGCCCACAGCCGTGTCGGGGGCTTCGACTACATCCCGGCCCAACCCGATCGGTCCGTCGACGCCGAGGCCAACCTCGCCTGGGACCGCAGCGGCGGACCTCACAACGGGCGCGCCTACATCGTGTGGACGCAGGAGCACCCCAACGAGAGCAACAACATGGACATCATGCTGCAGCATTCGGACGACAACGGCCGGACCTGGAGCGCGCCGCTACGGCTGAACGACGATCACACGGTCAACAGCCAGTTCATGCCGGCGATCGCCCTCGATCAGTCCACGGGAGACGTCGCGGTGTCGTGGTACGACGCTCGCAACGACCTCGGCACGGGGGGGCCGGGTGACACCGACGGTGTGCCCAACGACGACGTCCAGATCTGGGCGACCTACTCGACCGAGGGCGGAGTGAGCTTCGTGCCGAACTTCCGGGTCAGCGCCGGCACGATCAACGCACCGGACGCGCAGAGCTTCTTCGACCTCGGCGACTACACGCACGCTGCGTTCGTGGATCACAGCTTCTATCCGGCTTGGTCGGACAACTCCAACAGCACCGGCACCAACCCGGACGGGACCCTGCACCAGCTCGATCTGTACACCGCCAGGGTGAACGTGCCCTAAAGCCGTCCGGCCCCCACACCGCGCTCCCCAGCGCATGGGTCGGTGACGGATAGAACGCCCGTGCCGGACGCCACGGGCACGGCGAACTAGGCGCTGGCGACGACCGCGCGGACCTCGACGCTCTCGAGCGTCACACCGTCGGGAGGCTGCAACCCGTCGGCCGCCTTGTGGGCGGCTTCCTCCGAGTCGAAGACGATCACCGACATGCCATGTCCGTCCACCGGCTCCAGCCAGTAGGCGGCGACGAAGCCGTCCAGCTGTGCGACGCGCGGCGCCACATCGGCGCGCAGGCGCGCCTGTGCGCCGCCGAGGTCGTCGACCCTGACGCGTACCACGATTGCGTGCATGGCTCCTCCTCGCTCCGGCGGCGTAGACCCACCCTGCCCGGCCCGGGATGGGCGGTCAACGGGGTCGAGAGGAAAGGTGCTGGGGCGGTGGCCCGCCCCCCTGCACGACCACGGCTCTGCGGGCGAGGGGCGTCCCGCTCGAGCCATCCGTTACCCCGACACCCCGATCCCACCCTCGTCGCCACGGCGCCGCCACGGCTCAGACGGAGGTGGGTGGTGGCGTTTGCTTGCTCGCGCCGACGGTCGCGGCTGCGGGTGCTCCTCACCTTGAGGATGCGCGTGTAGCCCCCGTTGCGTTCGGCACTCGCGCCGACGGTCGCGGCTGCGGGGTGCTCCTCACCCTGCGCCACGGCGGCTCCGCCCGCGTGCCCAAGGTCCCCGGCCGAGTGCAGGCGCGGGCGAGGTGCTCGGGCTCCCTCGATCCCGAGGTCTCGGTGCGCTGGCACCCCGTGCGTGGAGCCGACGGATACATCCTGTACCGGCGCGGAACCTGAGGGCCGTGGAAGCGCGTCGGAGAGGTGCCGTCGGGCGCTCGCTCGTCGTGGCTCGATCGCACCGTGGGGGCGGGTGACACCTACCTCTACGAGGTGAGGGCTACCCGAGGCGGCCGCCTCGGTCCGACGTCCCACCCGGCGGTGACCTCGACCTCATCCGTGTGTCTGTGATGTACGGATCTCCCCGATAGGCGAGGTAACTCCATCTGGACGGCGCGCGCGAGCGTCGGTAGCGTGAACGGCAGTGGCCCACGGAGAGGTGCAGACATGGATCTTCTGGTGATCGCACGGCCCCGCGACAACATCGATTTGCAAGCGCTGCCGATGATGCTCCAGGCAGGCAAGGCGTGGTACGAGCGCTACCGCGACAGGATGAGGGCCTTCGGCTTGTTCCCCGGCGGAGGGGGTTTCGGTGTGGTATCGGTGGACGACTCCGCCTCGCTGTACCGGATGATGGCGGAGATGCCGTTCTCGCCGGTCAGCGATATCGAGGTGCTTCCCTTCACGCCCGGTGCGGAGGGATTCGACATAGCCCACGAGGTCTTCGCCGGGGTTCTCCAGGCGATGCCGACGACCTGATCCGCACGTCGCAAGAGCAGCGGCTCCTGCGTCGCCGCACGCAGGAGCCGATCCTTTTGCCGCGCGCCGCGTCCTGAACCGGGATACAGGGGATGGACTTCTCGGGGCCGCGGTCTCACCCGGTGCGCGGGTCTTCCCCGCGCGCCCGGTCGTCCTCATCGTCACGCCCGAGGCCCTCGGGCGCCGCGGCGTCCTGCGGGATGCGGGCATCGCCCGAGCCGTTCGACGCCGCGCTAGCGTCACCCCCGGTGCCCGACGGCTCCGGATCCTCTGCTGCACCGGCCCCCGCAGTCGCGGCTTCAGCCTCCGCTTCAGCCTCTCCTCTCCCCTCGGCGCCGGGCCCGGCTTCGAGTTCGGGGGTCTCGGTCCTGCCCTCGAGCGATCCCTGCGCCGCCGGCGGCTGCAGCTCACGCACCGCGACCGCGATCGTCTCGCTTACCCGCACCAGGCGCGTCTTGATGTCGTCCTCGACCGCCTGGATGCGCTCGGCGCGCTCGGTCGCCGCCCGCACCGTCTCCTGGGCACTGTGCATCGCCGCCTGCCTCGTCTCCGCCGCCTCGCGGCGAGCGGCGGCCTGGATCCGGGCGGCCTCCGCTCTCGCCTTGTCGAGCTCGCGCTGCGCCGCGGCGCGCATGTCGGCGTCGCGCCGCTCGGCCGAACCGATCATCTCTTTGGCCTCTTCGGTAGCCGCGGCGAGCTGCTTCTCGGCCGTGGATCTGATCTCCTCGGCGCGCCGCAATGCATCGTCGACGAGTTCCTGGGCGCGCTGGGTGGCGGTACGTAGGGCGGCCGCCGACTCCTCCTCGGCCCGCTTGCGGGTCTCCGCCGCAGCCTGCTCCGCCTTGAAGCGCATCTCGTTGGCGGTGGATTGCGCGTCCTTCAGCAGCTTACCGAGACGGGCGCCGAACTGTTCGTGTTCCTCGTCGGGTTTGGACTCGGTGGCCGCCAGGGCACGCGCGTAGTCCTCCGCTACCGCCCTGAGGAAGGCTTCCACCTCCTCCTTGCTGTAACCACGGACCACCACCGGGAAGGTCTTGGTGGCGATCTCTTCGGGCGACAGCCGCATCGTCTCCATCTCCACCCCCCTTTCGCGTGGATGGAAAAGACGGACCGCGCCTTGCAGCTTGACACATCCACGCCCGGCGGTCCAAAGCGCACCGAGCCGGGATCACGCCAGGCCGAGCAGGATCACACCCGTCACTATCAGCGCACTCGCCGCGATCCGCCGTCCTGCGTCGGGCTCACCGAGGACCCGGTTCCCAAGCAGGGCCCCGAGCACTATCCCAACCTCCCGGCCCGGCGCGACGTAGGCGACGGGCGCCAGGGCGAAGGCCCACAGCACGAGCACGTACGACAGGGGGCTCGCCACGCCGATCGTGACGATGTCGCGCCGCGCGTCCCGCCACAGAGCTATGCAGCGAGCGATCGAGCGCTCCACCACCATCGCCACGCCACCGAGGCACACCGACTGCACCGTCAGCGTCCCTCCGTAGTAAACGAGCGGGTTCTGGTGCAGGACGGCGATCGCGTGCGAGTCCCACAACGTGTAGGAAGCAATCAGGAGCCCGACGGCAAGCGCGGGCAGAACGCCCCGGAGGCCGGTCCCCCGGGCACGACGCGCTGCGCTCGCGGCGAGAGCGAACACTCCCACCACGATGACGATGCCCCCGGACGATCCGACCGCGTTCACACGCTCGCCGAGCAGCGTCACCGATACGGCGATGGCCACGGCCGGGCCGGTGCCGCGCGCCAGCGGGTACACGACCGACAGATCGCCGCGCCGGTAGGCCCATTGCAGGGCGGCGAAGTAGAGCGCGTGCAGCACCCCGCTGCCGGCCATGAAGGCGAAGCCCGCCGCCCCCGGACCGATCCCCGCGACCGCCGCAAGGCCCAGCGCACACGGGACCGTGACCAACGCCGCGAATAGCGTGTAGAGGAATGCGAAGGTGACCCCGCCGCCGGAACGCTTGGCCGCCAGGTTCCAGGTTGCGTGTACCCCGGCCGAACCGAGGACTAGAACCAGCGCCAGCGAGCCCATACGTCATGGCATCACGGCCCGCACCCTCCGAGCCGTGTGCAGGTCTTCCGGCTCCATCGTGGAAGACTAGCCCCGTCCGGGCACGGAGCTCAGGCGGCGCTCGAGCCGGCTCCCGGCAGCAGTGCCTCGTCGGCGGCCTGGAAGCCGCGCCGGGACATCGCGCCCCAGTCGGTGCGCCTACCCAGGTACCGCACCAGCCCCCTGAGACGCCACAGCACCGTGAGCTGGCGGTAACCGACGGGCTCGAGCAGAGCCCACAGCAGCAGCCGGAGCTTGTCCGCGCCTCGCCGGTAGCGATCGAACGATAGCTGCTCCATGAGCAGCGTGAACGCGGTGAGCGCGAGGCCGAGGCCGTAGGCGAGCAGCAGGAACAGGCCGGCGAAACCGAGGCCCGCCTCGCCCAGCGCAATAGCCACAGCGAGCGATACGAGCCCCACGCCTTCGATCACCGGCGCCAGCAGCTCGACGAACAGGAAGTACGGGTACACGATCATCCCGAGCGCGCCGTAACGCGGGTTGAACAGCAGTTTTCGGTGGCGCCACAGGACGTCGCACAGACCCCGTTGCCAGCGCTCGCGCTGGCGCCCGAGCGTGCCGATGTGGTCGGGCACCTCGGTCCACGCCACCGGGTCGGGCACGAACACGACGCGCGCCGGCCCCCCATGCTCGAGCCCACGGCGGCGAATATCGGCTACCAGTTCCATGTCCTCACCCACGGAGTCGTGCACGTAACCGCCCGCATCGAGCATCGCCGCCCGCCGGAACAAGCCGAACGCACCCGAGATGATGAGGTTCCCCCCGGCCCGGTTCCAGCCCAGACGCCCGAACAAAAACGCCCTCATGTACTCGACGACCTGGACCCCGCTCAACCACTTGCTGGGGACCCGAGCGTCGACCACCCGCCCGTGACACACCAAGGAGCTGTTGGCGACGCAGATCGTGCCCCCCGCGGCGACGACGTCGGCGTCCATGACGAAGGGCCGGACCATCCGCAGCAGGGCTTCGCCCTCGATCAGGGTATCGGCATCGATCGCGCAGACGAGGTCGCCCGTGGCGATGTTGAGGCCCGCGTTGAGGGCGTCGGCCTTGCCGCCGTTGTCCTTGTCCACCACCACGAGGTTCGGGTTGATGCGCGACCGGAACAGCGCCCTCACCGGCCGGGTGGGGATCACGCGCCGGAAGATGTTGTGGATCTCGACGAGATCGAACTCGCGGCACAGGACCTCGAGGGTGTCGTCGGTCGATCCGTCGTTTACGACGACGATCTCGAGGTCCGGATAGCGCAAGGTGAGCAGTGCGCGCACGCTGGCCGCGACCGTCCTGCCCTCGTTGTGGGCGGGCGTCAGGACCGACAGCGACGGAGCGGCTTCCGAGGCCAGAAGCCTCCACAAGGGCGCACCCCTGACCGTCAAGCGGTGGCGGCGCATGTCCACCACGGCGAGCGCGAGCAGGACCGCGTAGAAGCCGTTGACCACGACGAAGTAACCGAGCACGACCCAGCCGATATCGATCAGGGCCGACCCCAGCGCCCCGTGCGCGCCGATCGCCGCCGAGATCCCGATCACGCCGTCAGCTCCTTGAGCGAGCCCTCGGGCAGCTCGAGAACCTGACGGGCCATGTCCGCCGCGAAGCGGTCGCGGTCGGACACCATGCGATGGAGCATCACCTGGCCGGGTCCCCTCAGCGAGCGCAGGGCCAGCCCCGCGGCGCGCCGTACCTCGAAGTCCGGATCCCGCAGACGTGACGCAAGCGCGGGCGCGGCCGGCCAGTGGCCGAGCTTGCCGAGCGAGCGTGCCGCGGCCCGGCGCACCTCGGCGGAGCCGTCGTCGAGAAGCGACGTGAGCGCGGCGGTAGCGTCGCCACCGCCGAGGGCCCCCAGGAGCTCGGCGGCCCGGGCCCGGACGCGCGGGCTCGGAGCGCCGGCAACGGCGAGGGCCGGCTTCAGCATGCGGGCATCGCAGATCGCGCAGGCAACCTCGAGGGCAGGCTCGAGCAGACGCTCCCGCTCTGCACCCGGCGCGGCGGCCGCTTCCTCTTCGAGGAACGCGGTGAGTCGTGGCAGAATCCGCCCCCCGAGGCGCAGCAGGGCGTCCTGGACCGCGTAGCGGGGCAGGGCGTGAGGGTCCCCGAGCATCTCGATCAACCGGTCGATCACCGCATCGGTGGGTTGCACCACCGCCCACTCCGCGGCCGCCATGCGGATCTCCGCCACGGGATCGACGAGCGAGCGCTCGAGGAGGTCCGGATCGCCGCCGATGACGGACAGCAAGCGCACCCCGCGCAGGCGTCGCCACCACGAGGCGCTGCGCGCCAGGCGCTCGGCTCGACCGGCGAGACCGGTGCGCACCGCGAGCACCACGAGCCTGTCGCGCTGGGGGCCATCGAGCTGGTGCACGAGACCGCCGAGCAACCGGGAGAGCACGGAGCGGGGAAGCCGGCACAGACGCTCGCCGTCGGCGGGATCGCCCTCCGTAAGCCAGCGGGCCAGCACCGGACGCAGCTCGCGCTCGGCCGTTTCCTCGCGGCGCCGCATCAAAGATGAGACGACGGCGTGGGTCACGCCGAAGACGACGCAGACCGTCAGCACCGCCGCTTCGGCGAGGAGGATCAGGAGCAGGGCGTGATGCATCAGCGCTCGCTGAGGGCCCGGCGGACGCGGTGCATCAGCACCGGGATGCTGAAGGGCTTGGAGATGTGGTCGAAGGCCCCCAGATCCATGGCCCGCAGCACCTCGGCCTCGCCGGCGCGCGCCGTGAGCATGATCACCTTCGTGCGGTGCAGGACCCCGTCCTCCGCCCAGCGCCTGAGGATCGCGTGGCCGTCGAGCCCCGGCAGCTGGACGTCGAGCAGGACCCCCCGGGCACGCACCCGGGGGGCGACCCCGCCGAGCGCCTCGGCCGCCTCGACCCCGTCGGCGAAGCTCCGGCAGGTAAGGCCCTGGGTGGTGAGGGCGTGGGTCAACAGCGCTTGCAGCACCTCGTCGTCCTCGACCACCGCCACGTCGACCACGTCGGCGGCCACCGCCCGCGCCTCGATGTCGGAACGAGCCCGCACGTCGTTGCCACCGGCGGCCTTGGCAGCCCGCAGGCCCTCGGCGGCGGCATCCAGCAAAGCCGCCACCGTGCGGCCGTCTGCCGGGTACCCGGCGATGCCGGAACTGCAGGTCACCTCGAAGGAGCCCCCGCGCCCTTCGAAGCGGAGCGCCGCGATGCGATCGAGGGTCGCCCGCACGCGCTGCAGAGCGTCGCTGCGGTCCATGCCGTAGAAGCCGAGCACGAAGCGGTCACCCGCCCACCTCCCGACCACGTCCTCGGTGCGCACCGAGCGCTGCAAGAGATCCCCGAGGGTGGTGAGCACGGAATCCCCTGCCCTGTGCCCCCTGTCGCGGTCGACGGTTCCGAGTCCGTCGACGTCGATCGCGGCGACCGCCAGAGGCTGTTCGTAGCGCTCAGCCGCCGCCAGCAGCCGCTCGAGCGCGATCCTGGCGGCCGTGCGGGTGAGAAGACCGGTGAGCGGATCGCTGCCGGCCCGCAGGCGCTCTGCGCGCGCCCGCCGCAGCCGGGCACGCAAGGCAAGGGTGAGCCGCCGGGGATCGGCGTCGCGCTCGATCCAGCGGCCGGCGCCGGCGTCCTCATCCGCGCTGCGGTCCCCGTCCGGCGCGCCAAGCACCCACAGCGGAAGGTCGGCGTGGCGTGCCTCCATACGGATCGCCCGGCACAGCTCTGCCGCGCGGCCGGCCCACGCGTGACCGTCGATCAGCACTGCATCAGGGGTTCGCTCCTCCAGAGCGGTCCACAGCTCATCCACCGAGCGGGCGGCGACGATCTGCAGCCCGTCGCCGGCCGCCGTCCGCAGCCGCGCCGCTACCTCCGGATCGGGGGACGCCGCCAGCACCGTCCCTGCCACCCTGCGCTCCTGCTCCAGCAGATCGCCGACGTCGCGGACGATGCGGCGCGGCGAAGCGCAACGATCGATGAGCCGATCCACCCCGGCACGGGCGAGCTCAAGGCGTCGCTCGACCGTCACGTGATGACCGGCGAGAGCGATCATGATCGCGTCGGGGACCTCGGCGTGCAGGCGGGTGAGATCCCCGGACCCGATCTCTTCGACATCCGCGACCACGGCGTCCGGTTTCCACCGGGCGACGGCCCGGTGGGCCTCCACAGCCCCCGCCACGGCGTGGAAGAAGAGTCCACGGGCCACCGCCTCGTCCGCCATGCGCGCCGCCGCAGCGCGGTCCGCCATCACCGCCAGAATCCTGTTGCCGCCGGCTGGCCCGTGATCGGGGTCCGAAGGCATGGGGGCAGGTTCGACGGCCGATCTGGGGGCGGGGCTTGGGCGCCCGGGCACGGACGGCCTGAGGTCACGGCGCAGCTCGGCAATGCGCTCCGACAGCCACAGTGGATCGACACGCCCGTCACCGTCCTGGACTTTGCTCAGCGCCTCGTCGAGCTCCCGGGCGATCCGCGACGCGCGAGCGAAGCCGAAGGTGCCGGAAACCCCGGCGAGCTTGTGAGCGGCATCGACGGCGCGCCCGAGCACGTCGCCGGATACGTCACCACCGAGCGCGGCGACGGCCAGCTCTTCGAGGGTCTGCACCCGCCGGGTGATGACCTCGCGCTGCTCTTCCCACAGCGCCGCCAGTGTCTCGGGGACCGCTCCCCTGCCTACCGCCGTGTCTTGCAAAGTCTTCTCCCGTGCCGTCCGGGGGCCCACGTCGCGGCCGCCGCGCGGCCGTCTGCCTCCCAATCGGCAGCGGCGAGCCGCCCTTGAGCGTTGTCCGCAACCGCCGCCTGGCCCTGAGGTTCGGACCCTGCCCGGGCTCCGGAACCGGCTCAGGCCTCCAGCAGAGCGCGCAGGAGATGGTACTGGGTCGCCTGGGCCTCCTGGATGCGCGGGATGTAGTCCCCGTGGACGATCAGCGCGTGGTCGCACAGCTCCGCCTGTGGCCCGCCACCGTAACCCGAGAGGCCGATGGTCAGCAGACCCCGGCGCCGCGCCTCGGTGAGGGCGGCGAGCACGTTGCGCGATCCACCGCTGGTGGATATCGCCACCGCGACGTCGCCCTGTTGCCCGTAGGCGATCACCTGGCGGGCGAAGACGTTGTCGAAACCGACATCGTTGCCCACCGCGGTGACCACGGCGACGTCGTTGGTCAGGGAGATCGCCGGTACCGGGCGGAGTCCCGCAGGCGGAGCCACGAGATCGCCGGTGAGGTCCTGGGCATCGGTCGCCGAGCCGCCGTTGCCGAAGGTCAGCACCTTGCCTCCGGCGCGCACGCGCTCGGCGACCGCCGCGGCGGTCTCCGACAGCGCCGCGGGATCGCTGGAGCCGGCGCGCAGGGCTATGACGTCCTCGGCCTTCTGCACGATCGAGCGCTGCACCTCTGAGAGGACGCCGTCGAGATCGGATTCTGCTTCCGCGAGGAACGGGTAGAGGAACGACGACCCACCCGTATCGTGCACGGCTCCCCGTACCCGGTCCTCGAGCAGGCCCTTGTGCTCGAAGAACACGTGCACCAGCTCCCACAACACGTGGTACAGGGTCTCGTGCACCTCCTGGACGACGAAGGGATCGTCGCTCGGCACGTGGAAGAGGTGTTCGGCGCCCTTGGCGCTGCGCTCGGGTCCTCCGAGGAACACCGTCAGCAGTCCCATGCCGGCGGCCTCCTCGAGTGCGGTGGCGACCGCGGCGAAGCCCTCGTCGTCGTCGCGGTGGACCATGCCGAGGGCGATGTCGTCCGGACTGCACATCGTCTGCACCTGATGGGCGAGGAAAGCATCGCCGCCGGCGAGCATCAGCGATACGGTCGAGCTGATGTCGTTGGGCAAAGCGAGAGCGGGAAGAGCCCGTTTGCCGACGATCACCGGGTGCACGAACTCCACCGACACGTGCTGGGCGTCGGTGACCGCAGCCCCGGTCCCGAAGGCCACCAGGCGCCCACCCCGGGCGAAGCGTCGTGCCATACCGTGGCAAAGGACGGCCAGCGCCTGCGCGTGCTCGGAGAAGAACGACCGCACCAGCGCCTCCCGGTCGGCGTAAGCGCGGGAGATCGCGCCTCGATCCATCGCCACCCTCAACAGATCCGGGGCAGGGGGTCTCCGATCAGCATGTCCATGATGCGTGTACCGCCGAAGGTCGTGTTGACGAGGACCATGCCCGCGGGTTGCTCGGCCACGTGTCCGACGATCGCCGCGTCTTCACCTCCGGGAACGGCACGCAAGGCGTCGACGGCCGCCTGTGCGGCGTCGGCGGCCACGACGGCCAACAGCTTGCCCTCGTTGGCTACATACATCGGATCGAGCCCGAGGATCTCGCACGCTCCCTTGACCTCCGGCCGCACCGGGACCGCGTCCTCGTCCACCACGATGCCGAGCTCGGCATCGCCGGCGAGCTCGTTCAGCACGGTCGCCACCCCGCCTCGGGTCGGATCCCGCATCACCCGCACGTGTTCCCCGACCGCACCGATCAGCCCCTCGACGAGCGCCCACAGAGGCGCGGTGTCCGAGACCACGTCGGCGTCCATCTCGAGGTCGCCGCGCGCCAGCATGATCGCGGTCCCGTGATCTCCGATCGTTCCGGACAACACGATACGGTCCCCCACCGCGATCGAATCGGCCGCCGGTCGCACGCGCTCGTCGCGCACGCCGAGCCCGGTGGTGGCTATGTACATACCGTCGGCCTTGCCGCGTTCAACCACCTTGGTGTCGCCGGTCACTATCGCGACCCCGGCGCGCCCGGCCGCCTCCTTCATCGCATTGACCTCGGCACGGAGCACGTCGGCGTCCAGGCCCTCCTCGATCACGAACGCGGCGGCCAGAGCCAGGGGACGGGCGCCGCTGACGGCGAGGTCGTTGACCGTGCCGTTGACCGCGAGTTCGCCGATCGATCCCCCCGGGAAGCGCAGCGGCTTGACCACGAACGCGTCGGTGCTCAGCGCCAGCCGGGCCCCGTCGATCTCGACCGCGGCGGCGTCGGCCAGCGGAGCGAGCGCAGGATTGTCGAACGCGGGCGCGAAGAGACCCGCGATCAGCGTATGGGTCGCCTTGCCGCCGGCACCGTGAGCCATCGTGAGGGTGTGGTCGCGGAAACGCGGCCGCAGTTTGCGCTGGCGTTCGATCCGGGCGAGGACCTCTTCTTCGAGTCCGGCCACGGCTCAGGCCCCCGCGCGCGCCCTCGAGCGGGCGAAGCGGCCGTAGTTGTAGTAGGCGGCGCAGGCTCCCTCGGAGGACACCATGCACGTGCCGATCGGCTTCTCGGGGGTGCAGGCGGTGCCGAAGACCTTGCACTCCCACGGCTTGATCACGCCCTTGAGGACCTCACCGCACTGGCACGCCTTGGGGTCCGCAACCCGCACGCCCGGTACCTCGAAGCGCAGCTCGGCGTCGAAGTCGGCATAAGCGGGAGAAAGTTTCAGGGCGCTCTGGGAGATGAACCCCAGGCCCCGCCATTCGAAGTAGGGGCGGAGCTCGAACACCTCCTGCATCACCTGCAGGGCCCGGAGGTTGCCCTCCCACGCGACCACCCGCCCGTACTGGTTCTCGACCTCGGCCCGGCCCTCGGCCAGCTGCAGCATGATCATGTGGATCGCCTGCAACAGATCTAGCGGCTCGAAGCCGGCGACCACCACAGGTTGGCCGTAGTCGGCGGGGATGAACTCGTAGGGGCGGCAGCCGATCACGGTGGAGACGTGTCCGGGGCCGATGAACGCGTCCAGGCGCAGATCCGGGGACTCGAGCAGCGCCTTGACCGGCGGGATGATCGTCACATGGTTGCACATCACCGAGAAGTTTTTGATGCCCTCGGTCTTGGCCCGCATCAAGGTCAGCGCGGTCGACGGCGCCGTGGTCTCGAACCCGATCGCGAAGAAGACGACCTCCCGGTCGGGGTTGTTGCGGGCCAGCTTGTAAGCGTCCAGGGGTGAGTAGACGAAGCGCACGTCGGCGCCGGCCGCCTTGGCGTCGAGCAAGCTCCCGTTGCTGCCGGGCACCCGCATCATGTCCCCGAAGCAGGTGAAGATCACGCCGTCGCGCGTGGCGATCGAGATGCCGTCGTCGACACGACCCATGGGGATCACGCACACCGGACACCCGGGACCGTGGACGAGCTCTATGTTGTCGGGCAGATGGTCTTCGATCCCGTGCTTGTAGATCGTGTGGGTGTGTCCCCCGCACACCTCCATGATCTTGTAATGACGCCCGGGCTCCGCCAGCGCGGCGATCTTCGCACCGAGCGATCTCGCGATCTCGGCGTTGCGGAACTCGTCGACGAACCTCATCCCCCGCCCCCCAACTTGGTTATCGCCACGCCACCGTGCACCAGCAACTCGTCGCCAACCTCCACTGGGGCAACCAGCTCGACCCCCACCGTTCCCCGGCGGCCGTGCCCGTCCTCGCACAGGGCATCGGGATCACCGGCCTCCACCACCCGCACCTTGACGGCAACGTCCCCGCACACGAGACAACCGTCGATCAGCGAGCACACGGCGTCGTAACCGTCGGGGTCCACGAGGGGAAGGTCGGCGTTCACTCGATCTGGCTCTCCAGAAGGTTGCGCAATTCATCCTCGAAGTCTTTGCCCATGCCTTCGAGCACGGTGAGGGTGCGCGCCGCTTCTTCCTCGTCGACCTTGGACAGTGCGAAACCGACGTGTATCAGCACCCAGTCGCCGATGTTCACGCCGCCGTCGCTCTGCTGCAGCAGGCCGACGTTGACGTTGCGCTTGACGCCGCCCACGTCGACCTTCGCGATCTGCCGCTCCTCATCGACGAGCTCGACGACCTGACCGGGTATCGCGAGGCACACGGCTGGGTCCCCCTTGCCCTCCCGGGACACCCCCGGATCAAGCCATCTTCGCGCCGTCACGATGACTGTCAAACCCGCGTCGCAGGCGGGCGGCGGCGACCACCACCTGTCCCAGGGCGATGCCCCCGTCGTTCGCCGGGACGCGCCGGTGGGTCAGCACCTCGAAGCCCGCCTCCAGCAGGAGCCGGCGGGTCCGGCGCAGGAGCAGGAGGTTCTGCCACGTGCCGCCCGACAGGGCCACTATGCGCAGACCCTCCCGCTCGCGCACCGCACCAGCGGCCCGCACGAGAGCACCGGCGAGACCGTTGTGGAAGGCCGCCGCCGCCCACGCGGGGTCCCGACCGCGCTCGAGGTCGTCGTACAGCATGGCGATCAGGGTCACGCCGTCGATCTCGGCCTCACCGACCGGACAGGGGTAGGCGGCCTCGACCGAGGGGTCGGCGAGCTGTTCGAGCTCGGCCGCGGCCTGACCCTCGTAGCCGACTCGGTCCCGCACCCCGCACAGCGCCGCGGCGGCGTCGAACAGCCGCCCGGCGCTGGACGCCGCCGGAGAGTTGAGCCCGGTGCGGGCCATCTGCAGCACCGGGCGCCACGCGCTGCCGGCGCGTCGCGCCAGGTCGTGGCCCGACGCGTCGATGCCGGCCTCCTGCAGGTAGGCGGCGGCCATGCGCCATGGCTCGCGCACCGCCGCGCTACCGCCCGGCAGCGGGACGTAGCGCAGATGCAGGTGGCTGGTAAACGAGGCCGCGTCGCACGCCAGCACCTCGCAGCCCCAGATCGTGCCGTCCGAGCCGTAGCCGGTCCCGTCCAGCGCCAGCCCGATCACCCGTTCGTCGCGCCCGTTATCGGCGAGGCACGACGCGATGTGCGCGTGGTGGTGCTGTACGCCGATCGCCTCCACATCGTCCTGCTCGAGCGCCCACTTGGTCGACAGGTAGTCGGGGTGCAGGTCGTAGGCCACGACCTCGGGCCTGACGTCGAAGATCCGGCAGTAGTGCCGCACCGCCTCGGTGAACGAGGCCATCGCCTCGTAGTTCTCGAGGTCGCCGATGTGGTGGGACAGGATCGCCCGCTCGCCCTTGCCCAGGCAGAAGGTGTGCTTGAGCTCGCCCCCGGCCCCGAGCACGGGAACCGGGAAGCCCGGCTGTACGCGCAGAGGGGCCGGTGCGTAACCGCGCGACCGCCGGATCGGGTACTCGGCACCGTCGAGCACGCGCGTGACCGAGTCGTCGCAGCGCATGTGGATCGGACGGTCGTGGGTGAGGAAGGCATCGGCGATCGGTCCCAGACGCCGCCGGGCGTCGTCGTCGCGGTAGGCGATCGGTTCGTCGCTGAGGTTGCCCGACGTGAGCACCACCGGCCGACCCACCGCCCGCAGCAGGAGATGGTGCAGAGGGGTGTAGGGAAGCATGACGCCGAGGTAGCGGTTGCCGGGAGCCACCGCGGGGGCGACGCGCGCTCCGGCCCGCCGCGCCAGCAGCACGATCGGACGGCGCAACGACGTCAGCACGGCCCGCTCGCGCTCTCCGGCGTCGACGAGCTCGAGCGCCTGAGCGACGTCGACGGCCATCACCGCCAGGGGCTTCTCCTCGCGCGCCTTGCGCCGGCGCAGGCGCGTGACTGCTGCGTCGTCGCACGCGTCGCAGGCGAGGTGGTAGCCGCCGAGGCCCTTGACGGCCACGACCGCGCCCGACCGCAGCAACGCCGCCGCCTCTTCTATCGGGTCCCCCGGCATTGGCTCCCCGGCCGCGGTGACGAGAGTCAGACGGGGTCCGCAGGCCGGGCATGCGATCGGCTGGGCGTGGAAGCGCCGGTCGGCGGGATCCTCGTACTCCGCCTTGCACGCCGCGCACATCTCGAACGCGGCCATCGTCGTGTTGGGGCGGTCGTAGGGGATCGCCGTGGTGATCGTGAACCGGGGGCCGCAGTTGGTGCAGTTGGTGAAAGCGTAGCGGTAACGGCGCTGGGAAGGGTCGAAGATCTCGGCCAGGCACTCATCGCACACGCCCACGTCGGGGGAGATCGGGGTATCGAGCGCCGCCCCCTGTGCGCTCGCCCGGATCGTGAAGCCGCGCTCGCCGCACACCGGGATCGGCTCGGCCTCGACCGCCTCGACCGCGGCAAGCGGCGGCGCCTCGGCGCGCAGGGCGACCTGCAGTGCCTCGAGCGCGTCAGCCGGTCCCTCGGCCTCGATCAGCACCCCGTCGGGATCGTTGAGGACGAAGCCCGACAGACCCAGACGGGTGGCGACGCGGTAGACGAACGGCCGGAAGCCCACTCCCTGCACGGTGCCTCGCACCCGCAGCCGCATCCGGACCGCGTCCATGGGTCACATGGTCGCGCCCCCATCGCGGGGGCCCGCCGCCCCCCGGGCCGACCTGGGAGAGTTTCACTAATCTGGATTGGTGATATGGTACCGCCATGGTCGCCACCGAGGAAAGCGTGCTCCCGGTCCTCGCCGACCGGCTCCGGCGCAGGATCTACCGCTACGTCGGCCGCTGCGCCGAGCCGCCAACGCGCGGCGAGGTGGCGCGCGCGACCGGCATCTCGGACAAGCTCGCCGCATGGCACCTCGAACGTCTCGTCGACGCGGGACTCGTGTCGGCCGTCGGCGGACGTCCCGAGGGCCGGCGCGGCCGGCCCCCCAAGCGCTACCGGGTCTGCCGCGACGAGGTGGCAATCTCGGTACCCCCGCGC
>CADDZG010000028.1 GCA_902812355.1 Actinomycetota bacterium
ACCCAGACGATCGCAGCGGTCACGCCCCGCTCCCCCCGTACCGGCCGCTGAGGGCAGGGCCGCGACCCCTCGGTCGCATCGCCGTCGGTGCAGCCCGAACCCCAGGCCCGGTGCGCGGACACCACCTCCGACGGCGGCGTCGGGACCTCGCCGGGGGGGGGATTAGTTGATCTAGGCTAAAATTCGATCCATGGCAATCGATGCGGCGCAGCGAGCGCCGGGCCCGGGCGGTGATGCCGGAACGCCCGCGGACGACACCGAGCTCGCGGCGCGCCTCGGCCTCGCCGCGGCCCGCCTCACCAGACACCTGCGCAGACGCCTGTCGGGAAACCTGTCCCTGTCCCAGCTCTCCGCCTTGCACCTGATCGAGAGGGCCGGTCCTTTGGCGATCGGCGAGCTGGCCGAGGCGGAGGGAGCCGCGGCCGCCACGATGACGCGCATCGTCGACGCGCTCGAACGCGACGGCTACGTGCGCCGGCGAGGGAGCACGACCGACCGCCGCTCGGTGATGCTGTCGGTAACCGCGAAGGGTCGGCGCCTGGTGCAACGGCGGCGGCGCAGCCGCACCGCTTACGTGGCCACCCGCCTCGCCCGTCTCACGCCCGCAGAGCGGCGCGCGCTGGCCGCCGCTCTGCCCGCGTTGGAGCGCCTGTCGCGGGAGGAGCCTTGAGCCGCCCTCAGCTCCGGCCCCGCGCAGCCGGATCGCCCGTCCCCGGCGGCGTGCCGGCCGTGGCCTGCGAACGGCTCGGTTTCAGCTTCGACTCGGTGCGGGCCGTGGATCGCGTTTGTTTCGAGGTGCAGCCCGGAGAGGTCTTCGGACTGCTGGGGCCCAACGGAGCCGGCAAGACGACCACGATCCGCATCCTCACGACGCTGCTCCCGCCCCAGGAGGGATCGGCCCACGTCTTCGGGATCGACGTCCGCAAGCACCCGATGGCGGTGCGCGCCGCGCTCGGCTACGTCCCCCAGCAGCTGTCCGTCGATGCTCAGCTCAGCGGCTACGAGAACGTGTGGCTGTTCGCCCGCCTCTACGGCATACCGCGACGGGAACGAGCAGCGCGCATCCACGACGCGCTGGAGACGGTGGGGCTTGCCGACGCCGCCCGGCGCCTCGCCTCGACCTACTCGGGGGGCATGGTTCGCCGTCTCGAGCTCGCCCAGGCACTGGTGAACCGCCCTCGTCTGCTCGTACTCGACGAGCCCACGATCGGGCTCGACCCGATTGCGCGCGGCGACGTCCACGAACGGATCCTGCAGCTCGTGCGCGAGCAGACAATGACGGTACTGCTGACGACCCACTACATGGAGGAAGCCGACCAGCTGTGCGATCGCGTGGCGCTGATGCACCGGGGGCGCATCAGGGCCCTCGGCTCACCGGCCGAGCTCAAAGCCGCGCTCGGCCCCGGCGCCTCGCTCGAAGACGTCTTCCGTCATCACGCCGGCCACGATCTGGAGGAAGGGGGCACGCTGCGTGAGGTCCGTACCACGCGCCGCGGTCTCGGGCGTTTCGGTTGAGGGCCCAAGTAGCCCGCCGTCGCCGTGGCTCTCGTTCCCCGAGCGGGCGCTCACCTTCTGCCTCGCGGAGCTGCGGCGCATAAGGCACGACCGCACCGAGCTGTACACGCGCGCCGTGCAGCCCGCGCTGTGGCTGCTGATCTTCGGCAAGACCTTCTCGCATCTGCGGTCGATCCCGACCGCAGGACTCCCTTACCTCGACTACCTTGCCCCGGGGATCATGGCCCAATCAGCGCTCTTCATCGCCATCTTCTACGGCATCACGATCATCTGGGAGCGCGATTTCGGCATGCTCACCAAGCTGCTGGCCACCCCGACCCCTCGCAGCGCGCTGGTCACCGGCAAGGCCTTCGCCGCAGGCGTGCGCGGTATCAGCCAGGTCGTCATCGTGATCCTCCTCAGCGCGATCCTCGGCGTCACGCTCGACTACAACCTGCTGCACCTGCTGGGCGCGGTGGCTGTGATCCTGCTGGGTTCCGCGTTCTTTTCGACCCTGTCGATGGCGATCGCCGGCATCGTGCTGACCAGGGAGCGACTCATGGGTATCGGTCAGGCCATCACCATGCCTCTGTTCTTCGCCTCCAACGCGCTCTATCCGGTGAGCTTGATGCCCCGCTGGCTGCAGGCGATCGGCTTCGCCAACCCGCTGTCTTACGAAGTGGACGCTCTGCGAGGACTGTTACTCGGGCTCCCCACGAGCCTCGGCACGGACTTCGTGGCCCTGGTGGTCGCGGCGTTCGCCGGCGTCACCACAGCGTCGCTGCTGGTCGGACGCCTGGCGCGCTGATCCGCTTCCGCATCCTCAGCCGCCGACCGCGGTGAAATCACGATCGACCACACGGCATCTCACCGAATCCGGCACCGGTGCCGCCGTCACGCGTCGCTCAGCCCGGCGAGCGCCTCCTCGACCAGCCCCGCGGCACGCTGCAGCTCGGCGGCACGCTCCTCACGGCGGCACGCGCTCCCGGCCGCCGCGGCCGTCGCCCGCTCGACCGCTTCGGTGAGGGGACACTCGAGCCCCTCCTGCAGGCGGCGCAAGGCGGCGGCGAAGCGCCGGGCGTCGTCGGACAACTGCTGCCCGAGGGCACCCCGCAACCGGCCGAAGTACATCGCGGTCTCCTCGTCGGCCTCCTCGAGGGCCCTCGCCCGCACCCGCCGCACACCACGACCACCGAGCAGGCGCCACGACGCGAATACGGCCTGATCCCCGAGCGCGAGCGGCCGCACGTAGGTGAAGGCCGGTTTCGTGACCTCGGGCTCGGGAACATCCAAGGTGAGGTCTGGTAGCTCGACCCCGAAGGATCCCGCGGCGCTGCGAGCGAGGCTCTCGAGACGGCCGGCTACGTCGCGCGCCGTGTCCTGCGCGCCGCGGGCGAAGGTCACAAGCGCCTCGGCCGCGGCCCGTTCGCCCACGGGTCCTGCGATGTCGTTGAGCAGGTCGACCCGTTCGGCCCGGAGCGTCTCGATCATCTCGACTGGGCTCGATCCCGCGAGGGCGAAGATGCGCTCGTCCGTACGGCGGCGCACCTCGGCGGTGACCTCTCCCGCCGCAGCCTCGACCGCGTCGTCGTAGGCCCTAAGCGCCGCCCTGCGGGCACCCTCGAGACGTGCAGAGTCCGTCTCGGTACGTTCGGCGAGACGGCGGCGAGCCTCCTCGAAGGCGCGCGTCGCTTCGGCGAGCCGCCCGGCATCCATGTCGAGGGCCTCTCGCTCCATGTCCATCGCCAGACGCAGGCCGTCGGCCACCTGGCGCAGCCCTCGGTGCGCCGACGCCCTGGCCGTCGCCTCGCGTTCGTGGACGAGGAAGCGCTTGAGATCGGAGCGGAACGAAGCCAGAGCCGAGGGATCGCCGCGGTCCGACCGGGCGGACAGCGCGTAGACCTTCACGTCCTGATCGGCAACGTGCCGGCGCACGACGGCCTCGGTGAAGGCGCGGGCCCGCTCGAGCTCGTGCGGGTCGAGGTGGTCGGCCTTGTTGAGCACGACGAAGAGCCGCACCGCGTGCTCCATGACCCGGTCCAAAAACGCGGTCTCCTCGCGCGAGATCGGGGGGTCGGCCGCGGTGACGAGGATCGCGGCGTCGACGTTGGGGAGGTAAGCGGTGGTTGCTTCGGTGCCGTGCTCGAGCACCGACCCGATCCCCGGGGTGTCGGTGAGCCTGACGCCTTCGTCGAGCAATGGGGTATGCAGACGTACCGTCACCACGGCAACCCCGAGACGGTTGCCGGGGTTGCCTTCCTCGGCGACGAAGCGCGCCACCTCCGACAGCGGGTGGTGTTCGAGCGCCCCCGAAGCGAAACGCACCTCGCATCCCTCGTCGCCCGGCTCGATCACGGTCGGCACCGCGGTCAGCGGCAGCACCCCGGTGGGAAGCACGTCCCGCTCGATCAGGGCGTTGACGAGCGTGGACTTGCCGCGCTTGAACTCGCCGACCACCGCGACCTCCAGCAATCGTTCGCGCGCCCGGGTGGAGATCGCCTCCACCCTGTCGCGTGCCGACGCGTCGCCCACGATGCCGGCGGCTTGCGACAGCAGCGCTGCGGCATGATCCGCACGCACCGCACCGCCTGTTCCCGCCACCACGAACCTCCCTCAGGACGACAACGACACCGCAGCAAGCAGGGCTATCAATGCCACCAGCATGTAGGCGAGGTAGGCCCCAAGCCGCCCCGATTGCAGACGTCTCGCCACGCCCACGATGCCTGCCAACACCCGCAGCGCGGGCGCATAGAGGTAGCGCTCGGTCACCTCGACGACGTCGGCCTCGTAGCGCGCCCCCTCCGGAGTCGCCTCCAGGCGCCTGCGTGCCCGCAGCGGGGCGCCGAGCACATGGCGCAACGGGTTGGCATAGGCGAACGCCGTGTAGTGGGGATGGTGGGGGAGCCCCTCGGCTGCCGACATCCACACCGGCACCCGCCGGGGCCGCAGCAACGAGCCGCGCGATGCGGCCACCGCGAAGGCAGCGACCCCTACGAACAGGACCGGAAGAGCGATCCAGTACCACGATGGGGACAGGATCGAGAAACCCTCGTACACCGGCTGCAACACGAACGGCGACGCCAGTGCCTTCGCCGTTACCCGCGGGGGGACGAGCGCACCCAGCCCTGCCGCCAGCACTCGCACCTGCAGCGGGGTCACCGCCGGCAGGACGACGCAGGCCGCGCCGAGCAGCACCGCCGGGCCCCAGCCGAAGATCCCGATCCGGTGCTCGCCGAGCTCGGGGTGCGGTTCCCTGCCGGTGAAGATCAGCCCCAGCAAGCGCACGAAGGTGAGCGCGGCGACGCCTGCCGCCAGCGCGAGCAGCGCCCCCGCGCCCGACATCGCCAACCGCAGCAGCAGGTCGTGCACGCGGAACTGCTGCATCAAGGCCTCGAACACGAACCACTCCGACACGAATCCCAGCGTGGGAGGCATCGCCGCGAGCGCCAGCGCCCCGGCCGCGAACACGGCGGAGGCCACCGGAAGGCCCCTGCCGATCCCCTTGAGGTCGTCGAGCCGGTCCGTACCGGTGGCCGCCTCGACCTCGGCGGTGGCGAGGAACAGGGCCGACTTGGCGAGGGCATGGGCGACGACCTGCAGGGTCGCGGCGAGCAGACCGGCCGCCAGCAGCATCGGCGCGTGCAAAGCATCGCCGGCCACGGCCACCCCGAAGCCGGCCATGATGATGCCACCGTTCTCGACGCTCGAGTAGGCGACCAGCCGGCCGAGGCGAGGCTGCACCGCGGCGTGCAGGATGCCGAGCAGGGCGGTGACCCCCCCGAGCACGAGAATGACCATGGCCAGCCACAGCGGCGGGGGGCCGAGGACGGCGAGGAACCTCCACAGGGCGTAGACGCCCGCGTTCACCGCGACCCCGGCCATGCCGGCCCGGGCCGGCCCCGTCGCCGCCGAGTAGCCCGACGGCATCCACGCCTGCAGCGGGGCGAGGCCCACCTTGGCGCCGAGGCCGAAGACGATCAGGGGGAGGGACGCCGAGTGGAGGATGGAGGGCATGCCTCCATGGCGGGACCCCCACTCGGCGAAGACCAGCGAACCCCCCTGAGCGGCGGCCAGCAGGACCCCCAGCAGCAGCGCCCCGCCGCCGACGCGTGCCAGCCCGTAGGTGACCAACCCGGCGTCGCCGGCCCCCGGACGGCGGCGCTCGAACGAGGCGAGCAGGTAGAAGGTGGCGCTGAGGGCCTCCCACGCGAACAGGAAGGTGAAGGCGTCGCCCGCGGCGATCACCGCCGCGACCGCGCCGAGCATCGTGTTGTACGCGGCGGCGAGCCCCCGCCCCCGAACCCTGCCGGGGGGACGTACCCAGGCGGCCGAGAAGGCGGACACCAGGGTGGCGGTGCCCGAGGTCAACACGAGGAACAGTCCAGCGAGCCGATCGAGGCGCAATGCGGTCGGTCCGAGACCGAGCACCGCGCCGAGCTCGTAGGTCCGGACTCCACCCGACAGCGCCAGGGCGCCGGCGGCGGCGAGACATGCGGATCCGGCGGCGGCGGCGACGTAGGACACCGGTCGCAGGTGCGCCCGGCCGGCCCCCCAAGCGAGGTCTCCCACCACTCCCAGCGCGAGGCAGGCCCAGCCGGCGATCAGCAGGGCGCTCACGCCGGTCCTCCTTTCGGGAACCGCCCCAGCGCGAGCAGCAGACCGTGCAGGATCGAGAAGGGGCTCGGGGGCGAGCCCGGGATCCACACGTCGACCGCGAGCTCTTCGGACACGCCGCCTCGGGTCGCGTAGCCGCGTCCCAAAAGCCCGCCCGAGATCGCATCGGTGCCGCACGCCACGACCACGAACGGCGCGGCCGTGGCCTCGACCGTGATGCGCAAGGGCCGCAACATGCCGGCGGATCCGGCTCCGGTCACAAGCAGGATGTCGGCGTGGCGCGGAGAGGCGGTGAAGAAGATGCCGAGCCGGTGGACATCGTAAACCGGGTTGAGCAGAGCGGCGATCTCCCACTCCTCGGTGCCATCGGAACCGGCGTCGACATGCCTGATGTGCACCGATCGGCGCAGTCTGCGCACCCGCCGGGCGAGGGCGGCCCGCACCCGGGCCAGCGCCTCGTCGGTCTCCCGCAGGGGTGGGACCACGAGCGCGTCACGCAGCAGCGCCGCGGTCTCCACCGCGGCGTCGGAGCGGAAGGCGCGCGGGAACCTGCGCACGCAGCGACCGCACACGATGCAGCGCCCATGATCGAGCCGGGGGACGCCGTCGTGCTCGGTGATCGCCCCCGTGGGACAGACCTGCGCCATGTCCGGCTCCCAGCGCGCCCCCGGCAGCGGACTCACCGCGGCGCGGAAGCTGCCACCGTAGTCGTCGGGCGTGTGCGGGTAGCCGGTGGTGACCACCCGCAGCCCCCGGGTCGCCCACGGCATCTAGACCACCACCCCCGCGGGGGACAGACCGAAGCTGGCTTCGATGAACGCGAAGTCCGTGAGCACGTCGCCCTTGAAGGCGGCCGGTAGCAGGGGCAGGTTGTGGAACGACGCCGAGCGCGGGTAGCAGTCGTGGATGCGCCCGTCCTCGAGCCCGATGAAGTAGAGGACCTCGCCGTGGGGAGCCTCGGCCCAGCCGCAGGCCCGTCCGCTGACGCCTTCGGGGACCTCGACCCGCACCCCGCCACGCCCGGCGCGTGCCTCGTCCACCGCCTGCGACGCGAGGGCGAGGGCGTCTTCGAGCTCTCCCACCCTGACCCGCAGACGGGCATGGGCATCGCCGTCGTGGTGCAGCCGCGGCTCGGGGGCCGCGCCCCACGCGTAGGCCCCGTAGGCCCGTGTGCGGCGGACGTCCTCGGCGACGGCAGAGCCCCGGCCCACCGGGCCGAGCGCGCCGTGGGCCCGGGCCTCCTCGGGGGTGACGACCCCGGTTCCCCACAGCCGGTCGAGAAAGCTCTCGGTGCGCATGAGCTCGATCACGTCCGCAGACACCGCGGCGGCGAGCTCGCCGATCCGACGTGCGGCGTCGGACGGAGCGAGCTGAGGCGCGCCCGCGACCCCGCCGGGAACCACCGTGGCGCGTCCGAACCGGCTCCCAGTGAGAGCCGCCAGCAGGCGGAGGACACGCTCCTTGTGCCACGCGAAGCGGGCGTTGGCGACGGCCAGCCCGGCCGCCTCGCAGAGCCGGACGATCACGTCGAGATGGTTGGCCGCCCGCTCGAGCTCGGCGTAGAGGACGCGCAGCCACGCTCCCTGCTGCGGCACCTCGATCCCGGCCGCGGT
Organism: Actinomycetota bacterium; assembly: GCA_902812355.1. Lineage (GTDB taxonomy): Bacteria > Actinomycetota > CADDZG01 > CADDZG01 > WHSQ01 > CADDZG01. Next base: position 7,722 of record CADDZG010000028.1, read on the forward strand.
TTCCACCGCGTGGCAATAGGCGACGGCGTGGGCCACCGAAGCCACACCCTCGACCCGTTCGGCGAGCAGAACCCCGTCGTCGATCGTGCGGTGCTCGAAGGCCTTGGCCACACCGCGGTGCTTGTAGAAGGGCCTCACCCACAGATGCAGGATCTCCTCGCCGGCGTTCTCGACGAGGTACTCGATCGTCTCGAACACGCCCGAGCGCACCGGCCCGTAGGGCAGCGTGAAGGTCCCTTCTCCGGTGACGTGCACCGGCAGGGTGTGCTCGTCGGGCTCCACCGGCGCCGGGGACGAGCCGCTGCCCGGCCGTGGACGTTCGGCCCCTTCGGGCAGCGGCAGGATCAGCGGATTGAGCACGACCCCCGAGGCGGCGATCCCGTGGAGATCGTGTATCGCCCGCTCGTAGTAGGCGGCCGCCGGCACCAGCGGGCTGAGGGCGGGGTATGCCGCCGCTTCCAGCGGGGCGGTGAGAAGCGCCAGCTCCGCGCGCGCGGCGACGGCCGCGGTCAGCATCGGGCGGCGCGAGGATCCTGCGACGAACAACGCCGCGAGGCGCGCCCCTTCGGCGACCCGGGCGGCCACGATGGCGACCAGCGCCTCGGGAGTATCCAGCGGCTCGATCCGCACTGCGGCCGACATCACCTCGGTCACCGCGCCCCCAGGTGGCTCGCGGCGCGCTCGAGCAGGAGCGCGAGGTCCGTCGGAGGATGGATCCCGAGCACCAGCAGGGCGATCACCCCGCAGGCCATGGCCGCGAGCGTCCACGGGCTCGCCTCGGCGCGGCCCACACCGGGAGGCAGCGGGCTGAGCAGGATGCGTGTGGCGTGCAGCGCGAGCCCGAAGAACGCGACCGTCACCAGCACCACCATCACGGTCACGGGCCCGTAGGAGCCTGCGGAGAGGCCGCCAAGCACGATCTGGAACTCGCTGCGGAAGATCCCGAACGGCGGGGCGGCGGCGAGCGCCAGCACCGCCATGAGGAACATCGATCCGCTCCACGGCAGGGCCGACAACCCCCCACGCATCAGCGACAGATCGCGTCCACCGAAGCGCAGCGTGAGGGCACCGGCACCGAAGAAAGCGGTGGACTTCGCCGCCGCGTGCGCGAGCACCTGCAGCAGCATGCCGGCCAGAGCGAGCGGCGCGCCGAACCCGCAGGCGATCGCCAGGATCCCCATGTGCTCGATGCTCGAGTACGCAAGCAGCCGCTTGATGTTGCCCTGGCGCAGGAGGTACAAGGCCGCCAGCAGCAAGGTTGCGATGCCGAATCCGAGCAGCGTGCGACGGGGAACGTCCGGACCGATCGCGGCCCGGGCTATCACGTAATACCGAAGGATCGCGTAGAAGCTGACCCCGAGCAGCGATCCCGACAACAGTGCAGACACCGGCGTCGCGGCCTCGGAGTGCGCGTCTGGCAGCCATGTGTGCACCGGGAAGAAGCCGACCTTGGTCCCGAATCCCAGCACCGCGAGCACGAGCACGAGCTCCGTGACGACCGGCGGGTAGGTCCCGGCGTGCCTCGCGAGCAGGTCGAGGTAGGGCTGATAGTGAGCGCCGAAGGCCACGGTGCCGGCGAAGTACATGAGGATCGTCGCCAGCAGCGCGATCCCCAAGCCCGCGGACGCGATCAGGATGTACTTCCACGCCGCCTCGAGGGCGGGTTCGGTGTCCTCCAGCATCACGAGCAGCGCGGAGATGACCGTCGTGACCTCGATCGCGGTCCACAGCAGTGCAATCTCGTTGACCACCGGCACCGCGAGCATCGCCAGAGCGAACAGGTGCAGACCGGACAGCAGCCTGCGGCGGTATACGTCGTCGGAGGTGTGGGCGAGCAGCCCGGCCGAGTACATCGCCGACACCATGTAGAGGAAGCCGGTGGCGAGCAAGAAGATCACCGACAGCTCGTCGACCCGCAGCCACCTGGTGACCTCGGCGGGGCCGGAACCCGCCACGACCATGGCCGCTGCGACGCAGCACGCGAAGGTCGCGGCACCGAGGACCGCTCCGGAGACGCGCGCCGCAACGTCGTTGCGCGCCCATGCGGCCACGGCAGCAACCGCAGGGAGCGCCAGCACGAGCGCGATCAGCCACGCCATCAGCCGCGCAACCTTTCCAGGCCGCGGGCGCTGACCGTGGCCGAACGCAGGTGGAGCGTGCGCATCATCACCCCGAAGGCCACCACCGCGACGAGCAGATCGAACAGGAACAGCAGCTCCAGCAGCAGAGGCATGCCGGTGGCCACGACGAGCCCGGCGATCGAAACGCCGTTCTCGAGGCTGAAGAACCCGATCGCCTGGGACGGAACATCGGTGCGGGCGATCATCAGCAGGAACGATTCGAGGATCACTGCAACGCCGATCGCCAGCGCGGCGCGCGGCAGCAGCGCGGTGCGCACCTCGAGGGCACCGACGGCGAAGAAGCCGAAGGCAGCGACGGCTATGCCTACCAGCACCGCGGTCGTGACCGAAAAGGCTTCGTGGCCCGCGAGGGACCCGTCGATCCGGTCGAGCAGACGCCGCATCACCGCCGGGATCGCCACGACCTTGACCGCGGCCGAGACGACGGCCAGCACGTAGAGCTCGCTCTCGCCGCGGGTCACCGCCGCCGCGAGTGCGAGGCCGGACACGAACAGCGACTGGACCGCGTAGAGCTTGACCTGCGCCCGCAGCAACTGCGTGCGGAACATCGCGAAGGTCGCAAGCAGCACCACCATGGCCAGCACCTCGGCGGTGCCGTTGAAAACGCTCGGGACCGGAGCGGCGGCGAGCATCATCCTGCCCCCAGGAACAGCACGAGCACCGCCAGCACCGCCAGCAGGAAGCCGGCGGCCATGAAGCCGGCGACCTTGAACAGCCTGAGCTTGGCGAAGGAATCGTCGATCACGGCGACCGCGCAGCCGAGCAGGATCGCCTTGCCCAGCAACGACACGATCGCCCACACGACGTCGCCGGGTGCGCCGGTCGATGCGAGCCCCCACGGCGCCACCAGGACGTTGATGAACACCGTGTAGAGCAACAGTTGCTTCATCGCCGAGCCCCACTTCAGTAGCGCGAACAGGGGCCCGGAGTGCTCAAGCGTACGAGCCTCGTCGATCATGCCGAACTCGAGCGTTCCCGAGTGGGTCTCCACCGGGATGCGCCCGGTGTCCGACAGCATCAGGAGGAAGAAGGCTGCGGCCGCGAGCAGGTGGGCCGGGCGCACGATCTGCGCTACCGAAGCGCGCACCGTGGCGGCTTCGACGTAAGGCAGATCGGTGGCGGTGATCAGGGCGACCGCGAACACGACGAAGAGGAATATCGGCTCTCCGAGCGCGGCGAAGGTCATCGCCCGGCTGGATCCGAGCTGAGCGTAGGGCGCGCCCGACTCGGCCGCCGCCAGCGCCACGGCGAACGCGGCGAGAGCGAGCACGAAACCGCTACCGAAGATGTCGGCGATGTAACCGAGGGGCAACCCGTAGGTGGTGAGCACGGGGATCAGCAACGGGAAGATCAGGTAGCAACAGAACGCCACCACCGGCGCGGCGAGGAACACCCAGGTGGCGTGATCGGGCCACAGCGTCTCCTTGGAGAAGAGCTTGGCGATGTCGTAGTAGGGCTGCAGCACCCGCGGGCCACGGCGCCCCTGCAGCCGGGCTTCGACCCGCGCGATCACGCCCTGGACCAAGGGCGCGCCGAACAGGACGGTGGCGACTTGCAGAGCCTGGATCGCAGCCGGGCTGAGAACCAATGGAACCTCCACGGGTGTCGACGTGCATCACTCGTAGAGGCCATTAGCCCGCTGAGGGCGAGTGGGGCGATGCGCCCCGCCGGAGCCTCATCCGGCGACGTTGGTCTTTATACCAGAGGAGGTGTGAGGCGCGGCGCTCCCTCGCGGCGGGCGGCTGCTAGCGTTGAGACATGCCCGCCGAGCTGCACGACGTCGACGCCCTCCGGTCCCTGCTCGGGTCGGAAGCCCAGCTGCTCGAGGTTCTCCCCGAGCAGGAATACGAGGAGGAGCACCTGCCCGGAGCGGTCAACATCTCGCTCAAGAAGCTCACCCCCGCAGCGCTGGACACGCTCGATCGCACCCGCCCGGTCGTCGTGTACTGCTGGGACGATGCCTGAGACATGAGCCCACGGGCCGCGTGGCGGCTCGAAGCAGAGGGTTTCCGAGAGGTCTACGACTTCGTCCCCGGCAAGGTCGCGTGGCTCGCTGCAGGCCTGCCGACCGAGGGCACCGGCCCCCACTACGCGGTCGCCGGAGAGGTGGCGTCGCCCGAGGTCCCCACCTGCAGCTTCGACTCCCGGACTGCGGCGGCCCGCGAGCGGATGGAGCGGGCCGGGTCCTCGTACTGCGTGGTCGTCAACGACGCCGGGATCATCCTCGGACGGGTGCGCGCCCGGGACCTCGGTACCGGCGACGCGCCGGTGCGCGACGTCATGCAGCCGGGCCCGGCGACCGTGAGGCCGACGGCCGAGCTCAAGCCTCTGGTCGCGCGTATGCACAAGGCCAACGTCACCACGATCCTGGTCGCCAGCGAAAAGGGCCGCCTGCTCGGGGTGGTCGACCGCAGCCGGGCCGAAGCCTTGCTGCGCGACCCGCCGATCGGCCGGCCGCTGCTGTAGATCGTCACCCTCGGCGATGCTCGCCGGCCGGCGATCCTCGTCGATCGATCGGACGCGCCGCTGCGTGTGACCGATCTCTCATCGTTCCTCTAGGCAGGCAGCGGCTCGGGGCAGTCCCGGCAACGCTCGTGTCCCCCTCATCCAGGCACGCTTCTCGTCGGCTCCATCAACAATTTGAGGGCCGGAGCACGATCCGGCTCCGGGAGCCGACGCGGGTCACGCCGGAGCCCTCGCGCGCCCACGGACCCGGATGGCTATCGGAGGTCCTGTGGCGCCCCTGACCGGATTTGAACCGGCGACCTTCTCCTTGACAGGGAGATGAGCACTCCTGGCTGCTCCACAGGGGCCTGGCTACCCGAGGCTACCAAAGCCGGTGTCCCGGGACGGCTCCGGGGCGGGGATTGCTATCCTGACTGTCCCGGCGGGTGGACCCGCTGCGGCGAGGTAGCTCAGTTGGCAGAGCACGCGACTGAAAATCGCGGTGTCGGCAGTTCGATTCTGCCCCTCGCCACGATCCGGAGCGCCGCCCGTCCGGCCGGGCGGCTCGTCGGGTCCCGACGCGGCGCGGGGCCGGGATCCGAGCCTCGAAGCCTCAGACGTCCCGGCGGGCCCCCTCGAGGTAGCGCCTGACCTCGTCGGCGCGGTAGCGGCGATGGCCCCCGAGCGTGCGGATCGACGACAGCTTGCCGGCCTTGGCCCAGCGCGTGACGGTCTTGGGGTCGACGCGGAAGAGAGCGGCGACCTCCGCCGGGGTGAGGAGGACGTCCTCCGTCTGCGCTTTCATCCTTATCCCTCCCACTTCCGCCGAGCGCTGCGACCCTGCCCGTTGTCTGGGAAGGCAAGCCTTCCTCGGCTCGCATCATCCCGAAGGGCACGGAAGGAATCAACCGGGTCGAAGGACCAATTCGCGCCTTTCGGGGGCTACGACGGCCTAGTGCGCACCGGCTAGTCCGCGGGGCGCTAGTTCACCGCCTCGAGCACGCGCGCCCGGGCCCAGCGCTCGCTCACCTGGTTGAAGAGGTGACCGGCCCGCACGAGGTCGCCGTCCTCCAGGGCTTTCAGGCAGTCCCACACCTCGCCGGCGGTACGGTCGGCGGCCAGCTCCTCGTCCACGAAGGAGCGGGCGACGCCTCCGTAATCGAGCTCCAACAGACCCTCTCCGGGGAACCCGTCGAGCCACTCGGCCAGGTCGCGCACCATGTCGGCGATCCGGTCGTCGACCCACAACTCCTCGAGCACCTCCACCGCGTGCTCGAGGCGCGCCCGGGCCGCGCCGAGTGACGTCTCGTAGCGCAGCCGCAGGCCGCGGGCGTCCTCCACCAGGACCCGCTCGGTTTCGTCGAAGGCGACGAACCAGCGCAACGGGACGTGCCAGTTGGAATGGATGATGTGCGACCTTACGCTGCCGTCGAGCCGGGCGAGCTCGCGCGCCGCGGCTCGGGCCGCGGCGTGTGGCACGAAGGCGTCCGCCACCTCCTCGGGCACCGCGTCGCGGAAGGCGAGCAAGCCGGCAAGCATGCGCAGCCGCGTGCGCCATGGGCACACGAGCACGACGCCTCCGACCCGGCGCAGGAAGGCACCGCCCGGGGAGCTCTGCACCCCGTCGAGCGAACCCGACAGCAGCCATCGGCGCACCGCCGCTTCGTCGGCGCGCGCCGGCGCCGGCTGGTTCTGCCACGCCGCCCGCTCGGACGGGGCGAAGACGTGGATCGGCTGGTAGACGCGCAGGTAAGCCGTCCGCAGCATGCCGCCATCGTAAGGGTGGCGGGCCGGCGCGCACGGGGGCAAGTCCCAGCGCGGCGCCGGCGGGTAGCATCGGACGCGGGCCGCGAGCCCGCAGGTCCCGTCCCGGCGCGCGACGAGGCGCGCCCCGACATGGGGGTCGATACCGCATGAGCGTGTTCGAGCACATCGAGGGCGATGGCTACGAGCAGGTGGTCTTCTGCTCCGACGACCAGACGGGCTTACGGGCGATAATCGCCATCCATTCGACCGCCCTGGGCCCGGCACTGGGCGGCACCCGCTTCTACGCCTACCGCAGCGAGGAGGACGCCCTAGTCGACGTGTTGCGGCTGGCCAAGGGCATGACCTACAAGGCGGCCGCCGCAGGGCTCGACCTCGGTGGCGGCAAGGCCGTCATCATCGGCGACCCCAAACGGATCAAGAGCGAAGCCCTGCTGCGAGCCTACGGCCGCTTCGTGGAGACGCTCGGGGGCCGCTACATCACCGCGGAGGACGTCGGCACCGCGCTCGAGGACATGGACATCGTGCGGCGGGAGACGCGCTGGGTCACCGGCTGCTCCAAGACCTACGGAGGTTCCGGCGATCCTTCACCGGTCACCGCCTACGGCGTGATGCAAGGCATGAAGGCGTGCTGTCTGGAAGCCTTCGGCGACCCCGCGCTCGAGGGGCGCTCGGTGGCGATCCAGGGCGTCGGCAAGGTCGGGCATGCCTTGTGCGGTTACCTCACCGAAGCGGGGGCCAAGGTCACCATCGGCGACGTCGACGTCGACAACCTCGGACGCGCGGTACGGGATTTCGGCGTCGAGACGGTACCGATCGAAGACGTCCACAAGCTCGACGTCGACATCTTCGCCCCCTGCGCCCTCGGAGCTGCGATCAACGACGACACGATCAACGAGCTCAACTGCCGGATCGTGGCAGGCTCGGCCAACAATCAGCTCCTGCGCGACGAGCTGGCCGACAAGCTCGGCGCGATGGGCATCCTCTATGCCCCCGACTTCGTCATCAACGCCGGCGGGCTCATAAACGTCGAGGACGAGCTGCGCGGTTACGACCGCGAACGTGCGATGGCGAAGGTCAACGGCATCTACAGAGCGCTGCAGATGATCTTCCAGATGGCCCGCCAGAAGAACATCTCGACCGCGGTCGCCGCCGAGCACTACGCGCAGGACCGCATCCGCAAGATCAGCCGCATAAGGCTCGTGCGCGTCGCCGAGTACGGCGCGCCCGACCACCACTGAGGCCATGGACGAGCCGCTCCGCATCATCGGCAACGGCACCGACGTCCCCGACCGGGACGTCCCGGACGGCCTCACCGACAAGGACCTGATCGAGCTCTACCGGTGGCTGGTGCTGCTGCGTACCTTCGACGAGCGTGCCGTGGCACTGCAACGCCAGGGCCGGATCGGTACGTACCCGCTGTACTGGGGCGAGGAGGGGACCCAGGCGGGGCCGCTGTACGCGTGCTCCGACACCGACTGGGTCTTCCCCTCCTACCGTCAGTGCGCGGTGGCGACACTGCGCGGAGCTCCTCCCTCGGTGATCCTCGGGTGGTGCCGGGGCTACGGAGGGCCGGCCGGTTTCTACAACCCCCGCACCTACCGCGTCGCACCGATCTGCGTGCCGATCGCCACCCATCTGCCGCACGCGGTAGGGCTCGCGTGGGCGGCCAAGATCCGCGGCGAGGACACCGTGTCGCTCGCCTGGATCGGCGACGGCGGTACCTCCGAAGGCGACTTCCACGAAGCGTTGAACTTCGCGTCGGTGTTCAAGACGGCCACGGTGTTCGTGTGCGTCAACAACCAGTGGGCGATCTCGACCCCGGTGACCCGTCAGATGGCGACGGCAACGGTGGCCGAGAAGGCCGCGGCCTACGCGATGCCCGCCGAGCGGGTCGACGGCTTCGACCCCCTGGCGTGCTACGACGCCGCGCGGCGCGCCGTGCAACGGGCGCGCGAGGGCGGGGGCCCGAGCTTGATCGAGGCCTTCTGCTACCGCCTCGGCCCCCACGGCACCGCCGACGATCCCCGCCTCTACCGCGACGACCGCGAGGCCGAACGCTGGCGCCCGCTGGAGCCGGTCGGGCGCATGGCTTCGTTCCTCGCCCGCCTCGGGGTGCTCGACGACGCCACCCGCGACGGCATCGCCGGCGAGGCCAAGGACCGGGTCGCCGCGGCGGTGCGCGAGCTCGAGGCGATCGAGCCGCCCGGTCCGGAGGTGCTGTTCGACCACGTCTACGCCGGCGAGCGTCCGTGGAGCCTCGAGGAGGGGCTGCGGGAGCTGCGCGCCCTCCGGCGCCGGGAGGGGGACTGATGGCGCAGCTCAACATGGTCGAGGCCCTCAACCTCGGGCTGCATCAGGCGATGCGCGCCGACGAGCGCGTCGTGGTCATGGGCGAGGACATCGCCAGCACCGGCGGGGTGTTCCGGGTAACCGCCGGGCTCAAGGACGCTTTCGGAGAGGCCAGAGTGATCGACACCCCGCTCGCCGAGTCCGGCATCGTGGGGACCGCGATCGGGATGTCGATCTACGGCTTGCGTCCGGTGGCCGAGGTCCAGTTCGACGCCTTCGTGTACCCGGCCTTCGATCAGATCGTGGTGCACGCGGCACGCTACGCGTGGCGCAGTGCCGGTACCACACCGGCCTCGATCGTGATACGCATCCCCTTCGGCGGCGGCGTGCGGGCCCCCGAGCTGCACTCGGACTCGCCCGAGGCCCTCTTCTGCCACGTTCCCGGGCTCAAGGTCGTGTGCCCCACCACCCCGGCGGACGCGCGCGACGTGTTGCTCGCCGCGATCGCCGATCCCGACCCCGTGATCGTGATGGAGCCCAAGCGCGTCTACCGGGCGGGACGCTCCGAGGTCCCCGACGAGGCACCGATCGACATCGCCGACGCCGACGGGGCCCTGGCCGAGCTGATGCGGGCACGCGTGGCGCGCGACGGTGACGACCTCGCGATCGTGACCTACGGCGCCACGACCCCGCTGTGCGTGGCCGCGGCCGAGCGCCTCGAGGCCGAGCACGGCGTCTCGGCCGAGGTGCTCGACCTGCGCGGACTGTTCCCCCTCGACGTCGAAGCCATCACCGAGGCCGCGTCGCGCTGCGGGCGGGCTCTCGTGGTGCACGAGGCGCCCCGGCATGCGGGACTGGGGGCCGAGGTGTCGTCGCTGATCCACGAGCGGGCGATACTCGATCTCGAGGCCCCGGTGCTGCGGGTCACGGGCTTCGATGTGCCCTTCCCCCAGTTCGCCAACGAGGACGACTACCTGCCATCCGTCGAGCGCATCGTCGCCGGCGCCGTCGAGGTACTGGAGTTCTAGACGACATGCCCGAGTTCAAGCTGCCCGACCTCGGCGAGGGAGTGACCGAGGCCGAGATCGACCGCTGGCTGGTGGCCGAGGGCGACACCGTCGCCGAGGACGACCCCCTGGTCGAGGTCATCACCGACAAAGCCACCGCCGAGATCCCCTCGCCGTACTCGGGGACTGTGACCAAGATCCACGTCCCCGCCGGTGAGATCGTGCCGGTGGGAACCGTGCTGGTGACGATCGGCGCCGGCGCGGATACCGGCTACGGCCGCGCCGCCGAGGCGACGCACGCGTCTGCCGCGGCCCAGCCG
>CADDZG010000029.1 GCA_902812355.1 Actinomycetota bacterium
GGACCAGGCCGGCCTGGATGCGGCGCGCCGGCGCTCGAACCTCGCCGGCGCCTTCGCCGCCGCGCCTTGCGGGCAGGCCTCGGTGGTGGTCGTCGACGACCTCGTCACCACCGGGGCCACTGCGGCCGCATGCTCCGAGGCCCTGCTCCGGGCCGGCGCCGCGACCGTGGTGACGGTGACCGCATGCCGGGCCGACCGCCGGTCCCGGGGGAGGTGCCCGGGGTGACTAGGTAGAAATGCTTAGGGAAAGCGGGGTGCCGTAGCTCTACAATCTGCCGATAGCCGCCGGCGCGGACTAAGCCTGCGGTGTGAAAGGGTGAAGAGGCATCTGCATGACTAGCAGAACCTTGACCGATGAACGCATCCGGGTGCTGATCGTCGACGACCACGCCTTGTTCAGACGCGGCCTGCAGATGGTGCTCGAGAACGAGCCGGACATCGAGGTCGTAGGCGAGGCCGGCGACGGGCACGAGGCGATCGAGCAAGCCGAGCGGGCGGCCCCCGACGTGGTCCTGATGGACGTGCGGATGCCCCGTCGCACGGGGATAGAGGCAACCCGGGCGATCAAGGACGTCATGCCCTCGGCCAAGATCCTGATGCTCACGATCTCCGACGAGGAAGCCGACCTCTACGAGGCGATCAAGGCGGGGGCCTCGGGCTACCTGCTCAAGGAGATATCGATCGAGGAGGTGTCCGACGCCGTGCGGGCGGTGCATGCCGGGCAATCCCTGATCTCGCCGTCGATGGCGTCCAAGTTGCTGACCGAGTTCGCCGCCATGGTCAAGCGCCGGGACGAGCGGGTCGAGGTCCCGGGGCCCCGGCTCACCGACCGTGAGCTCGAGGTCCTCAAACTCGTCGCCAAGGGCATGAACAACCGGGACATCGGCCGGGAGCTGTTCATCAGCGAGAACACCGTCAAGAACCACGTCCGCAACATCCTCGAGAAGCTGCACCTGCACTCGCGCATGGAGGCGGTGGTCTATGCCGTGCGCGAGAAACTGCTGGACATCAAGTAGCGTTGCGACCGCCCGCCCGCCCGTTTACGGGATAATGGGTCTTCCATGTCCATCCTGCGCAAGGTACTGACCGCCGGCGAGGGGAAGAAGCTCCGTGAGCTGCGCTCCCTCGTCGATCCCATCAACGCCCTCGAAGACGACATGCGCGCGCTGTCCGACGACGCGCTGCGTGCCAAGACCGGCGAGTTCAAGCACAGACTCGACCGCGGTGAAGATCTCGACGACCTGCTGATCGAAGCCTTTGCCGTGGTGCGGGAGGCGGCGGTACGAACGATCGGCGAGCGCCACTTCGACGTCCAGCTGATGGGCGGCGCGGCCTTGCACCAGGGGATGATCGCCGAGATGAAGACCGGTGAGGGCAAGACCCTCACCTCGACGCTCGCCGTGTACCTCAACGCCCTGTGGGAGGACGGCGTCCACGTCGTCACGGTCAACGACTACCTGGCCAAGCGAGACTCCGAGTGGATGGGCCAGATCTACCGCTTCCTCGGCCTCTCGGTGGGCCTGATCCAGGCGTCGATGACCCCGGAGCAGCGTCGTCCCGCCTATGCGGCAGACGTCACCTACGGCACCAACAACGAGTTCGGCTTCGATTACCTGCGCGACAACATGGTCACCGAGCGCGAGAGCCTCGTGCAGCGCGGCCATCACTACGCGATCGTCGACGAGGTGGACTCGATCCTGATCGACGAGGCCCGCACGCCGCTCATCATCTCGGGCGCGGTCCAGGACAGCCCGCGCTGGTATCAGACCTTCGCCCGGATCGCACCGCGTCTCAAGCGCGACGTTCATTACGAGGTGGACGAGAAGAAGCAGACGGTCGCGGTCACCGAGGAAGGCGTCGCGCGTGTCGAGGAGCTGCTCGGAGTCGACAACCTCTACGACCACGTCAACGTCGACCTCGTGCACCATCTCCAGGCCGCGCTCAAGGCGAAGGAGCTGTACAAGCGCGACGACGAGTACGTCGTGCAGAACGGCGAGGTCCTGATCGTCGATGAATTCACAGGCCGTATCCTGCCGGGCCGGCGCTACTCCGAGGGCCTGCACCAAGCGATCGAGGCCAAGGAGGGCGTGCGCATCAAGGAGGAGAACCAGACCCTCGCCACCATCACCCTGCAGAACTACTTCCGGATGTACGAGAAGCTCGCCGGGATGACGGGAACGGCCAAGACCGAGGCGGCCGAGTTCAACCACATCTACAAGCTCGACGTCGCGGTGATCCCGACGAACAGGCCGATGATCCGGGTCGACCATCAGGACCTGATCTACAAGACGATCGATGCCAAGTGGGAGGCCGTCGCCGACGACGTCGCGAAGCGCCATGAGGCGGGACAGCCGGTGCTGATCGGCACGGTATCGGTGGAGAAGTCGGAAGCACTGTCGAGGATCCTCGATCGACGCGGCATCCCGCACACCGTGCTCAACGCCAAGAACCACGAGAAGGAGGCCGGCATCATCGCCCAGGCAGGGCGGCTGGGGGCCGTGACGGTGGCCACCAACATGGCCGGACGAGGAGTCGACATCATCTTGGGGGGCAATCCCGAGGGCATGGCCCGCGCCGAGATGCAGGCACGCGGCTGGAACAACGATGCCTACCTCATGGGCGAGTACTCCGAGGAGGAGATGGCCGCCTACGAAGCCGAGTACCGCCCGCTGTACGAGCGCTTCAGCAAGCAATGTGCCGCCGAACGGGAGGAGGTTCTGGCGCGCGGGGGCCTGTACGTGCTCGGCACCGAACGTCATGAGTCACGCCGGATCGACAACCAGCTGCGCGGCCGCTCGGGCCGACAGGGCGACCCCGGCGAGAGCCGCTTCTACCTGAGCCTCCAGGACGACCTGATGCGGCTGTTCGCATCTGACCGCATCGCTTCGATCATGGAACGCCTAAAGATCCCCGACGACGTCCCGATCGAAGCCAAGATGGTGTCGCGGGCGATCGAGCGGGCGCAGACCCAGGTTGAGTCCATGAACTTCGAGATCCGCAAGAACGTCCTCAAGTACGACGAGGTCATGGACAAGCAGCGCCAGGTGATCTACTCGGAACGACGCAAGATCCTCGAGGGCGAGGACATGCACGAACAGGCCCTCGAGCTCGTGTCCGAGGTGGTCGAGAACGTGGTGCTGTCGGCGGTGCACGCCGACCTCGCTCCCGAGGAGTGGGATTGGGACGCGCTGTTTGCGCAGGTGCGTGAGATATTCCCGACCACCCTCAAGCCCCAGGATTTCGACCCGGTGACGGTCGAGGTCGACGACGTGGTCGAGGCATTGCGCAACGACGCGCTGGAGGTCTACCAACGGCGCGAGCAGGAGCTCGGTGGCCCGGAGGCGATGCGCGAAATCGAACGGCTCGTGCTCCTCTCGGTGATCGACAACCGCTGGCGTGAGCACCTCTACGAGATGGACTACCTGCAGGAGGGGATCGGGCTCCGGGCGGTCGCCCAGCGTGACCCGCTGGTCGAGTACCAGCGCGAGGGCTACGCGATGTTCCAGGCTATGCAGGAGTCGATCAAGGAGGACTTCGCCCGCTACATGTTCCACATCGAGGCGGTGCAGGTGGAGGAGGAGCCTGCGGCCCCGGCGCGTCTGCGGGAGGAGCGCCGACAGATCCCGATGGCCAATCTCGCCGCGGCCCAGGCGGTCGCCGCCGGCGCCGCCGACGATGAAAGCGACCTGCAGACCGACGGTCCTGCGGTGGCGGAACCCGTGCGGGTCGAACAACGCGTGTCCGACAAGGTCCCGCGCAATGCGCCCTGTCCGTGCGGCAGCGGCAAGAAGTACAAGCAGTGCCACGGCCGTCCCGGTGCGGCGGCCCTCTCCTAGCCTCCCGGGCGGCGCGACCGTTACCCTGGGGCCATGAGCGACGTAAGCACGGAGGACCTCAGAGCGCGCCTCGACGATCTGCACGGCAAGCTCGCCCAGATCAGGGACTACCTTTGACGTCGATGCCAAGGCGAGCCGGCTAGAGGAGCTGCGTAGCGCCTCGGCGGAGCCGGGCTTCTGGGACGATCCGGGGGCGGCGCAGAGGGCGATGTCCGAGCTCACGCGCCTCAACGAGGACGTTGGCGCGTTCGAGCGGATCGACCGCCGCCTGTCCGACGCCACCGTCCTGTGGCAGCTCGCCGGGGAGGAGGGCGACGCGTCGGTGTTGCAGGAGGTCGCTGTCGAGGTCGCCGCCCTCGCCGATGAGATCGACAGGCTCGAGGTCGTGTCCCTGCTCGGCGGCGAGTACGACGACGGGCCGGCGATCCTCGAGATCCACGCCGGAGAGGGCGGCACCGACTCCCAGGACTGGGCCGAGATGCTGCTGCGGATGTACCTGCGATGGGCCGAGAGGCGGCGCTTCGGTACCGACATCGTCGCCGTCACCGAGGGCGAGGAGGCCGGGCTCAAGAGCGTCACGGTCACGGTCGAGGGCCGCTACGCCTACGGGCTGCTGTCGGCCGAGCGGGGTGTGCACCGCCTCGTGCGGATATCGCCCTTCGATGCGGCGAGACGCCGTCACACGTCTTTCGCATCGGTCGACGTGACCCCGGAGCTGTCCGACGACGTCGAGGTGGACATATCCCCGGACGACCTGCGCATCGACACCTATCGCTCGTCGGGGGCCGGCGGCCAGCACGTCAACGTCACGGATTCGGCCGTGCGCATTACGCACCTGCCGACCGGGATCGTGGTGTCCTGCCAGAACGAGCGCAGCCAGATGCAGAACCGTGCCGTGGCGATGAGGATCCTGAGGTCACGCCTGGTGCAGCGTGCGCTGCAGGAGCGGGAAGCCGAGCTCGCCGCGCTCGGCGGTGAGAAGCGCGAGATCGGGTTCGGCTCGCAGATCCGCTCCTACGTCCTGCACCCGTACCAGATGGTCAAGGACCACCGCACGGGGGTGGAGACGGGTAACGTCCAGGCGGTGCTGGACGGGGAGCTCGACCCGTTCATCGAGGCCGAGCTCAAGCGCCGGGCGAGCGCGCGCTAGGCGGCCTGAGCTCCCCCGAGCTCCGTTAGGCTGTGGGTGATGACCGAGCCGCGCGTCTCCGCCGATCGGGCGCACGAGGGCGTGGAGCGCGTCGACACCGCGGCGGTGGCCGCCCTGCGCGACGTCGACGTGGCCGACGTCTACCGCCACATGGACTGGCTGCTGGAGCGGCGGCCCACCCCGATGGATCTCTACCACCGGTGGGAGCGGCAGAACTGGTCGACGCAGGACCTCGACCTCGCCGAGGATGCCGAGCAGTGGGCGCAGCTCGGCGCCGATCTCCTCGCCGGATTGCGCTCCGAGCTGCAGCACACGATGACGCTGTTCTTCATCGGCGAGCAGGCGGTAACCGACACCCTCGCCCCCCTGGTGCACGCGGCCCCCGACGAGCCGTCACGCATCTTCCTCGCCACGCAGCTCGTCGACGAAGCGCGCCACACCGTGTTCTTCTCGCGCTTCTTCGGCGAGGTGGTCGGGATCGGCGGGGGCCTCGCCGAGGCGCTGTCGGTCCTGCGCGACGACGTCGTGGCCGGGTTCACCACCGTCTTCGACGGCGACCTCGTGGCCACTACGGAGGCCGTACGGCGGGACCCCTCGGATGCGGGGGTGTGGGTCGAGGCGATCACGATCTACCACCTGATCGTCGAGGGGATGCTCGCCCTCACCGGGCAGAAGTACCTGCTCCAGACGCTGCGCAGCCTCAACGTCCTGCCCGGCTTCTACGCCGGTTTCACCGCCGTGGCGAGGGACGAGTCGCGCCACGTGAACTTCGGCGTGCGGGCGCTGGCCGACGCCGGCCGCCGGGATCCTACGCTGCTCGACAGGGTCGCTGCCACCGTCGAGCGGGTCCTGCCGGCCGCGTGCCGCGTGATCGCGGCTCCCGAGCGCAAGGTCGTGTTCAAGCCGCAGGACTCCCCCGACGACCTGCGGATCAACCCCTACGAGGTGCGTTCCTTCTCGCTTACCTCGCTCACCAAGCGCCTGCGGGCCGCCGGGCTCGGGGCCGCCTTCTGCGACCGCGTCACGTCCGCGGGCACCGCCCACTACGAGGCCGCGTGGGCCGAGTACGAGGACCTCCACGGCGAGCAACACCCCCACCGCTTCTTCCGGGAGACCGCATCCCGCTGACCGGCGGGCGGATCGCCGCCGGTGCTGATGCGGCGCATAGGCCCCGGACTTCCTGTAATCTTCGCTTGGCTCGGCCGAGCGTGAGCCGATGGTACTCGCGGGAGCTTGGAACCTCTGAGCCATGATCAAGACCGTCAACGTCAGCAAGGAATACAGCAAAGGGGTCCACGCGCTCTCGGACGTGTCGATCGACATCGCCAAGGGCGAGTTCGTCTTCGTCGTCGGGCCTTCGGGATCGGGCAAGTCGACGCTGATCAAGCTGCTCACCAAGGAGGAGGAGCCGACCGCCGGCGAGATCTACGTGGCCGGCAAGAACCTCAACAACCTGCCCCGCTGGAGGGTCCCCTACCTGCGGCGCAACGTCGGCTGCGTGTTCCAGGACTTCAAGCTCCTGCCCAACAAGACGGTGTTCGAGAACGTCGCCTTCGGACTCGAGGTGATCGGGCGTCCACGCTCGGTAGTGCAGCGCCAGGTGCCCCAGATCCTCGAGCTCGTCGGGCTCGGCGAGAAGCTCGACCGCTTCCCCGACGAGCTCTCCGGCGGTGAGCAGCAGCGGGTGTCGATCGCCCGCGCCTTCGTCAATCGTCCCCTGATACTCCTCGCCGACGAACCGACGGGTAACCTCGATCCCGCGACCTCGGTGGGGATCATGCGGCTGCTCGACCGCATCAACCGCACCGGAACGACGGTGCTGATGGCCACCCACGACCACGCGATCGTCGACTCGATGCGACGCCGGGTGATAGAGCTCGAGGACGGCATGATCGTGAGAGACCAGTCGCGCGGGATCTACGGCGTAGGTACCTGACGCACGGAGCATCATGCGCATCGTCTACTTCTTGAGA
This sequence comes from Actinomycetota bacterium, assembly GCA_902812355.1. Classification (GTDB taxonomy): domain Bacteria; phylum Actinomycetota; class CADDZG01; order CADDZG01; family WHSQ01; genus CADDZG01. Next base: position 6,960 of record CADDZG010000029.1, read on the forward strand.
GAGACCGTCACCAACCTCAGGCGCAACCTGCTGATGACGATCGCTGCGGTATCCACGGTGGCGATCTCGCTGCTGCTCCTGGGCGGGGTCCAGATCCTCGGCCTGGTCGTGCACAACGTCACACTCAACTGGGAGGCCAAGGTCGAGGTTTCCGCGTTCCTGCGCAACGACGCCACCCAGGGGGAGATCCAGGACCTCGAATCGCGCCTGTCGCACATGCCACAGGTGCAGCACGTCACCTACGTGTCCCAGCGCCAGGCGTTCGAGGAGTTCAAGCAGCAGAACCGCGATCACCCCGAGTTCTGGCAGGCGCTGGGCCCGAACTCCCTGCCCGCGTCCCTGCGGATCAAGCTCACCGACGCGCGCTATGCACCCGAGATCGCCCTCGCCCTGCAAGGAGCGCCGGGGGTGCAGACGGTCAAGTACGGGGGTGACATCATCAAGCGCCTGCTGCAGGTGAACCAGGTGCTGCGCACCGTGACGCTGGCGATGTCGGTGATCCTGCTGGTCGCCGCGGCCGGGCTGATCGCCAACACGATCCGCCTCGCGATCTACGCGCGCCGCGAGGAGATCGGGATCATGAAGCTGGTCGGCGCTACCAACTGGTTCATCCGCGTGCCGTTCATGCTCGAGGGCCTGTTCGCGGCGCTCGTTGGGGCGCTGGTGTCCGGGGGCCTCGTTTACGCGGCCAACGAGCTCGTGTTCTCGCACCTGGGCAACGCTCTGCCCTTCCTCGGCCCGGTCTTCGACTTCTCGACCGGCGACATCGTGTCGGTGCTCGTGCTGCTGGTCGCGGTCGGGGTCCTAGTCGGGCTCCTCGGTTCGTCGCTGGCGTTGCGCCGCTTCCTCGAGGTCTGATCCCCCCTAAAGCGGGCTCCCGGGGGCGCCGACAGGCGTCGTGGAAGCCTTGCCATGGATATGTCTGTTGCCATCGTTGAAGATGTTGCTCATGTTGCCTAGGATGCGCGGGATGGCCGGTTCACGCCTGCGGGTCACGGCCGCGCTCGGTGCCACGCTGTGCTTGGCAGCCTCGGTGCCGGCCCTCGCGTCGCCGGGGCAGCACCTGCAGCACCTGCAGCAGCGCCAGCAGCGGGTCGGCGACCAGCTCCGGCACCTCCAGCAGCGGCAGGGGAGCCTCGAGCAGCGTGTGCAAGCGCTCGATGCCCGGCGCCGGGCCGCGGAGCAAGCGGTGGCGGCGATCGACGCGCGCCTCCACAGGCTGGACGGCTCGATCTCCCGTCTGCAAGGGCGCCTCGCGCAGGTCCAGGAGCACCTGGCGACCGTGCATCAGGAGCTCGAGCAGGTGCGGGACCGCCTCGAGCGCCGCAAGACCGTCTTCATCCACAGGGCCCGGGCGATCTACGAGGCGGGTCCCAGCAGCATGGTCGATGCCTTGTTGTCCTCACAGAACTTCGGGGACCTCGTCGACCGCTACGCCTACTACAGCTCGGCCCTCGATCACGACCAGAGCCTGGTCGAGTCGATCTCTTCGTTGCGCGACCAGGTGGCGGCACATCAGGCCGAGGTCGCCACCCAGGAGCGCAGGCTCGCCGAGGCCAAGCTGCGGCTCGAGTCGGTGCGGGCCGACGTCGCCCGGCAGCGTGCCCGCCGGGCCGCGGTCCTGCACCGGCGCGCTCAGGCGGTACGGGCCAAGCGTGCTCTGCTCGCCGAGGTGCGCCACAGCGTCGCAGACCGACGCCGCGTCGCCGAGGAGCTCGACTCGGAGATCGCGCGCGTGCGCGACATCATCCGGGCGGCGCAGGCGGGCTACAGCACCGGCGACGTCGTCGCACCCAAGGGTGGCGGACAACTATCGTGGCCCGCGGCGGGACCGATGACCTCGCCCTTCGGGATGCGGATGGATCCGGTCACGCACCACTATCAGCTGCATGCCGGCATCGACATCGGCGCCCCCTACGGTGCACCCGTGTTCGCGGCGGACGACGGCAGGGTGATCTACGCGGGAACGATGAGCGGTTACGGCAACGTAGTCGTGATCGACCATGGTGGGGGCCTATCGACCCTCTACGGCCACCTCAGCGCCTACTCGGTCGCCGACGGCCAGGACGTCGGCCGGGGCGAACGCATCGCCAACGTCGGTTGCACGGGATGGTGTACCGGACCGCATCTGCACTTCGAGGTCCGGGTCAACGGAGAGCCGGTCGACCCAGTACCGTACCTGCGTTGAGGGAAGTGGGTGTAACCGGCCCCCACGTCGTCTAGGCTCTGTGCGGACATGGCGAAGCAGCGCCTCCTCGTGATGGGCGCCGTCGCGGGCGTCACGGTCCTGGTGGTGGGGGTTGCCTTCACCGTCGGATACCGGGTCGGCGCCGGGACCGGGCAGCCGCCGGGGTCCGGCGCGGGCGACGACGACGCCCTTTCGGTGATAACGCAGGCCTACCGGGAGATCCATTCCCGGGCGGTGCACCCACCCGATCCGGACGAGCTCGCCCGGGGGGCCGTGCGCGGCATGGTCCACGTGCTCCAGCGCGCCACAGGCGACCGTTACGCCGCCTTCTACCCACCCAAGGGGCTGCGGTCGATAGAGGAGCTCACCAGCGGTCACTTCTCGGGGATCGGGGTGTGGGTACGTGATGCGCAGCGCGGGCTCGAGGTGGTATCGGTGCTGCCCGGCAGTCCCGCTCAGGCTGCGGGGATCCACCGCACCGACGTCATCCGCAGGATCGACGGACGCCCGGTGTCCGAGCTGACCACCGGCCAGGCGGTGTCGGCGATCAAGGGATCGCCGGGTAGCCGGGTGTCGCTGTCGGTGGAGCGACACGGCCGGCGGTTGGGCTTCCGGGTGCGCCGGGCGACGATCGAGCTGCCCAACGAGATGTCGCGCATGGTCGCAGGCGATCTCGGCTACATCCACCTGTTCGGTTTCGCGCGCGGTGCCGGACGCCAGGTGCACCGCGACGTAGCGCGGCTCAAGGCGCGCGGCGCCAAGGGTGTGATCCTCGATCTGCGCGACAACGGCGGCGGGTTGTTCTCCGAAGGCGTGCGCGTGGCGAGCGACTTCCTCGCCGGAGGTCCTGTGGTGCGCTACGAGCGCCGCGGCCACCCGCCGGTCACCTACAAGGCGACCGGACGGGCCTTCACCAAGCTGCCCGTGGTCGTCCTCGTCAACCGGGCAACCGCCAGCGCGGCCGAGATCGTGACCGGCGCGCTCAAGGATCGTCACCGGGCGATAGTGGTGGGGACCCGCACTTACGGCAAAGGGTCGGTGCAGCAGGTCGTGCCGCTGCCGGACGGGACTGCGTTCAAGCTCACCACGGCGTCCTACCTGACGCCCGACGGCAAGAGCATCAACGGCACCGGCATCCGGCCCAACGTGCGCGTGGCGCGGCCCTCTCTGCAACTCCTGCGAGCGACGCAGATCCTCAACGGGATGGTGCTGTCGTCGTCGAACTCGCGCGGCTGAGCGTGAGCGCGGCTCGCAACGGCGGGATCAAACCGATCGTCGTCAACCGCCGGGCCCGTTACGAGTACGAGATAGAGCAGAGCTTCGAAGCCGGGATCGAGCTGCAGGGCACCGAGGTCAAGTCCTGCCGCGAGGGCCGGGTGAATCTCACCGATGCGTACGGGGCCGTGCGTGACGGCGAGGTGTGGCTGTTGCAGGCACACATCTCCCCCTACTCCCACGGCAACCGTCAGAACCACGATCCGCTACGACCGCGCAAGCTGTTGCTGCACCGGCGCGAGATCGAGGAGCTGGCACGCGCCGCGGCGGAGGGCGGACGTACGCTCGTTCCGCTGAGGATGTACTTCAAGCACGGACTGGTGAAGGTAGAGATCGCCGTGGCGCGCGGCCGCAAGCTCCACGACAAGCGCCGTGTCAAGGCACGGCGGGACGCCGAACGGCAGATACGGCAGGAGCTCGGTCGCCGCCGCTAGCTGTGCCGGACCGGTCAGCTATCGGAGCCGGGAGAAGCGGCCACCGAAGAAGCCATATGTCGGCGCGGATCGCACGGTGTGCTCGTCGAGAAGCGGTGTGTAGACTCCTGCCGGGGTGGGGTAGCGTTGAGCATGGCCGGGAGCTTTGGAAGGGGTATCTCGATGGGTCTCGACCACGGGGGAGGACAGCGCCGCACGCCGGCCCGCGTGCTCGCGGCAGGGTGTATCGCGGCGCTGGCGTTGTCGGCTGCAGCGTGTGGGTCGGGGCCGTCCGCCGGCGGTTCGGGTCCCGTAACCCTGGCGTGGTACATCTTCCCCGAGCCCTCGGGTTCTTTCGCCAAGGCCGCGGCGGAGTGCTCGAAGGATTCCAACGGAGAGTACCGGATCGACATCCACAACCTTCCCGCCAGCGCGGACGGCCAGCGCGAGGAGATGGCGCGGCGCCTGGCGGCCGGCGACACGAGCCTCGACATCCTTGGGCTCGACGTGACCTGGACGCCCGAATTCGCCGAGGCGCACTGGATCGCTCCGTGGCCGGCGCAGCAGGCCGCCCAGATCCGCAAGGGAACCCTCAAGCCGATGCTGGACACCGCGACCTGGAACGGCAAGCTCTACTCCGCGCCTTTCAACACCAACACCCAGCTGCTGTGGTGGCGCAACGACCTCGTCGATCATCCTCCCAAGACGTGGCACGAGATGCTGAGTGTGGCCGCGAGGCTCGCCAAGCAGGGCAAGCCTCATTACGTTGAGATCCAGGGGGCTCAGTACGAAGGCTACACGGTGTGGTTCAACACTCTGGTCAACTCGGCGGGGGGCAAGATCGTGAGCGACAACGGCCGGCGCGTCCTCCTCGACAAAAACAACGCCGGGCTCAAGGCTCTCCGGGTGATCTACGACCTCGCCCATTCACCGGCTGCCGACCCGTCGCTGCCGGTGCAGATGGAGGACCAAAACCGCCTGGCGTTCGAAGCGGGTAAGGCTCCCTTCGAGCTCAACTATCCCTTCGTCTACCCGTCCGCCAAGGCCGACGTCCCGAAGATCTTCAAGCACATGAGATGGGCTCCGTACCCGAGGGTCGAGGCCGACCGCCCGGTCCACGTCACGATCGGGGGGATCGATCTCGCCGTCAGCGCGCTGTCGCAGCACAAGAAGGAGGCTTTCGACGCGATCCGCTGCCTGCGAGCCCCGAAGCACGAGGTCACCAACGCGGTGAAGGGCGGGCTTCCGCCGGTGCTTACGTCGATCTACCATCGCAAGTCGTTCCAGAAGGTCTATCCGTTCTGGAAGGACATCCTGCACGAACTGCAGACGGCCAGCATCCGGGCCAAGACCCCTGCTTATCAGAGTGTCTCCCTCGAGATTTCCTACACCCTCTCGCCACCCGATTCGGTAGATCCCAAAGCCGATCTGCCCCTGTTGAAGACCCGAATCGACGACGCGATCAATTCGAGGGGGTTGGTGCCGTGAGCCAGGCTGAGGTTGCAGCCGAGGCGCCGGTAGCGGAGCCTCGCAGGCGCCGGGTGCTGAGCGAGAGGGCCCGGGCCGAACGCAAGCTGGGATGGTTGCTGTGCTTCCCGGCCGCGCTGGTGATGGTCGCCGTGACCGCGTACCCGATCGGTTACGCGGTGTATCTGTCCCTGGAGCGCTACGACCTGCGGTTCCCCGCGAACACCGCGTTCGTGGGCCTGGCCAACTACTGGACCGTGCTCAAGTCGGTGGACCTGTGGTGGAGGGCCTTCGGCGTCACGACGCTGATCACGGTGGTATCGGTGGGGGTGGAGTTCGTACTCGGCATGGCGGTCGCTCTGGTGATGTACCGGACCCTGTACGGGCGTGGGCTGATCCGTACCTCGGTGCTGATCCCCTACGGGATCGTCACAGTAGCAGCCGCGTTCTCGTGGCAGTACGCGTGGACCCCCGGGATCGGCTACCTCGCCAACCTGCTGCCCAGCGGGACGGCACCGCTCACCGGTACGTGGTCGGCGATCGGCATCATCATCCTGGCCGAGGTGTGGAAGACGACGCCGTTCATGTCGCTGTTGCTGCTCGCGGGCCTGTCGCTGGTTCCTGACGGCCTCCTCGATGCGGCCAAGGTCGACGGTGCGAACGCATGGCAGCGCTTCACCCGGGTGACTCTGCCGATAATGAAACCGGCCATCCTGGTCGCCCTGCTGTTCCGCACCCTCGACGCTTTCCGGATCTTCGACAACATCTTCATCTTGACCCACGGGGCTGCGAACACGAGATCGGTCTCGATCCTCGACTACGACCAGCTGTTCACCGCCTTCAACCTCGGCGTCGGGAACGCCATGTCGGTGCTGATCGTGATCGCGGTAGCCCTGATTGCCTTCATCTACATCAAAGCGTTCGGCACGGCGGCTCCGGGTCAGGAGGTCAGGCGCTGATGGCCCTGCAGACCACGGGACGCCAGCGCTGGGGCTGGATCGGTGCCGACCTCTTGATCATCGTCATCGTCGCGGTTCCGCTGTGGTGGCTGATATCCCTTTCGTTCAAGGACCCGTCGACGATCACGAACGGCAGCTTCTGGCCGACCAAGTGGACCCTCGACAACTACCGGGGGATCTTTTCGACGTCCCTGTTCACCAGGGCGCTGATCAACTCGATCGGTATCGGGCTGATATCCACCTTCATCTCGGTGGTGCTGGCATCCTTTGCCGCTTATGCGATCGCCCGCCTCGAGTTCCCCGGCAAGCGGGTGCTGATCGGGGCATCGTTGCTGATCGCCATGTTCCCGCCGATATCTCTGGTCACGCCGCTGTTCAACCTGTGGCGCATCATCGGGCTGTTCGACACGTGGCCGGGGCTCATCATCCCCTACATCACGTTCTCGTTGCCCCTATCGATCTACACGCTGTCCGCCTTCTTCCGTGAGATCCCGTGGGAGCTGGAGCGGGCGGCCCAGATAGACGGGGCCACGCCCTGGCAGGCCTTTACCCGGGTGATCATCCCTCTGGCGATGCCGGGTGTGGTGACGACCGCAGTGCTGGCATTCCTCTATGCGTGGAACGACTTCGTGTTCGCCATCTCGCTGACGTCCACCAACAACTCACGGACGGTGCCGGCGGCTCTCGCTTTCTTCACCGGCGCGTCCCAGTTCGAGCAACCGACGGGCTCGATCGCCGCGGCTGCGGTGATCATCACGATCCCGATCATCATCCTGGTCATGATCTTCCAGCGTCGCATCGTTGCCGGCCTCACCGCCGGCGCCGTGAAGGGATAGGAGGGGGCAGAGGATGGCCGAGATCAAACTGGAGCACGTCACCAAGCGGTTCCCCGACGGGGCCGAGGCCGTCAAGGATGCCAACCTCGACATCGGCGACGGCGAGTTCGTGATCCTCGTCGGTCCTTCGGGGTGCGGGAAGTCCACGACCCTGAACATGATCGCGGGACTGGAGGACATCACCGAGGGTGATCTCTTCATCGACGGAGAGCGTGCCAACGAGAAGGCGCCGAAGGATCGCGACATCGCCATGGTGTTCCAGAACTATGCGCTCTACCCGCACATGTCGGTGCGGGACAACATGGCTTTCTCGCTCAAGCTCGCCAAGGTCGACCCCGAGACGATCAACCGCAAGGTGGAAGAGGCGGCCAGGATCCTCGATCTCACCCAGCACCTGGACCGCAAGCCGGCGCATCTGTCCGGCGGGCAGCGTCAGCGCGTGGCCATGGGCCGGGTGATCGTGCGGGACCCCAAGGCGTTCCTCATGGACGAGCCGTTGTCCAACCTCGACGCAAAGCTGAGGGTGCAGATGCGTACCGAGGTGTCGCGCCTGCAGAAGCAGCTCGGCACGACGACGATCTACGTGACCCACGACCAGGTCGAGGCGATGACGCTCGGCGACCGCGTCGCCGTGATGAGCGGCGGGGTGATCCAGCAGGTCGGGCCCCCGCAGGAGCTCTACGAGCGGCCGCGCAACCTGTTCGTGGCCGGCTTCATCGGCTCGCCGTCGATGAACTTCCTGCCCGCGACGATCGAGGGCTCACGCTTGCACACCCCCCTCGGAGAGCTCGAGCTCCCCGACGACAAGCGCCGGCGGCTCGAGGAGCGGTCGTCCGTCCCGCGCCAGGTGATCATGGGTATAAGGCCCGAAGATTTCGAAGACGCGGCCATGGTCGGCGACAAGGCGGAGCGCGGTACGATCACGAGGGCCAAGGTCGACGTGCTCGAATCGCTGGGGTCCGACAAGTACGCCTACTTCACCGTCCAGGGAGAGCGCGCGACCGCCGCCCAGCTCGAGGAGGTGGCGCGCGACGTCGGCGTCGACGAGGTCTCGGGCACCCACGAGGGGATCCAGGTGACCGCCCGGCTCGATGCGGCCAGCAAGGCCGCCGAGGACCAAGAGATCGAGGTGTGGTTCGACCTCGGCAAGGTGCACGTGTTCGATCCCGACAGCGGAGAGAACCTCACCCTGTGACCGGGCCTGCGTGATCAGCTGCGGCGCCGTAGCGGCGCCCGCAGCCGGGCGATGATGTCTTCGCTCCACTCGTGGGTCCGCATCAACCGGTAGCGTTCGCGCGCCACCTTGAGGTAGGCCTCGGTCTCGGTGCGGTCTCCGATCAGTCCGGCTTCGCGCAGCATGCGCACGACGGGTTCGTACTCTTCGGTGAACCACCGGCGGGCGACCTCTTCGCGGGGGAAGCATCGTCCCTGCTCCTGTATCAGGCGGAAGCCCCAGGCCTCGACGTTCTCGGCCACCTCGGCGTAGAACCAGGGGTCGGATACCCGGATCCGGCTGCGCATGTCCGGCGGCAGCGGCACACGCGCGTCGAAGATGCGCTCGAAGTCCTTGGCCACGAGATCCTCGCGGCGTGTGATCCCGGCGGGAGACAGGCGCGTCTTTATCTCGGTAACCCGGGCGTCGATCACCTCGAGCCCGAGGGCATGGGCGACCGACACCCGATGGTGACCGTCGCGCACGAAGTGGAGGTCGCCGACCCGGTAGACGTCGATCGGCGGCAGGACCTCACCGCGGCGCGTCGCCACGTCGATGCGCTGCCAGCGATGCCGTATGCGGTTGGAGGTGGGGCGGAACGACCTGTCGAACTCCTTGCCGCGTTCGACCGACCCGACGATCGTGTCCACGGGTATCGCCTGCACGCCGAGGTAGCGCTCGCTGACCCGGCCGAGGACCGCGATCACGTCCTCGAAGGCGAGCATCGTGTGCACGTCGTCGGGCTCGCGCCGCAGCCGGCGCCCGAGCTCGGACAGCAACTGGCGCCGGCGGGCGCGCTGGAAGTCGCTCTCGGCGTCGACGGAGGTCAGCCCGGTATCCCTGCGCACCCTCCCGAGGTTATCCAGGTGCGGCGACCAACGGGCGCTGCGATCAACCCCCGACCTCGGCGGCCAAGCGATCCAGCATCTGGGCGAGCACCCTGCGCAGCCCGGCGGGTGCGAACATCCGCTCGAAGAAGCCACCGATGCCCCCGGCCCCCTCCCACTCGGTGGTCACCGTCACGCGGCTCCCGGCCGGATCGGGGATCACGGTCCACGTCGTGACCAGCGAGGAGTTGCGATCGCGCTCGACCAGGGTGCGCTCGGCCGGTTGGCTCACGTCCATGTGGTAGTCGCGCTCGCGCCCGCCGGCCGCGAAGTGATAGGTGAACTCGGTCCCGGCCCCCGTGCCTCCGGCGACCACCTCGTAGTCGCTGAAGTTGGGTGTCAAAAGGGCGCGGCGGCGGCCGGCGTAGTCGGCGAGCACCGCGAAGACTGACCCGGGGTCGGCGGAGATCGTGCGCTGGGCTTGAGCTCTGACACGGGCCATCGTTACCTCCTCGGCGCTGCTCCGTGGCGCCTCCAACCTAGACCCCCCGGGGAACCGCGGCACGTGCGGCTACGTCCAAGGAGCATCGGCGCCTCGCCGAGGCGCCCCGGGCCGGGAGGTGGGACCGTGACGTGCACACGGGGGATCGTGGCCGCGGCGCTGACGGCGGCTCTGGTCGTGCCGGTCGCGGCGTCGTGCACCGGGCGGGTCGCCGGAGGGGCGAGCGG
>CADDZG010000030.1 GCA_902812355.1 Actinomycetota bacterium
GCCGCGCCGCGCGCACTAGCCGGCGTGTCGCTCGCCGGTAGCGTTGCCGCCGGTGCCGTCTCCGGTCGGGGTCGCGCCGTCCCCGGCGGCCGCATCGCCGCGCGGGAGCACATCGGGGATCACCTCGACGTCGTCGTCGGCGTGGTTCCCGCTCGCCGCTGGGCCCGCGTCGTCGTCCAGACCGATCTCGAACTCGCTGCGCAGCTCGGACGCCGTGCGGCGCAGCTCGTTGATCGCGCGGCCGACGTTGCGAGCTATCTCGGGCAGGCGCGACGGCCCGAAGACGATCAGAGCGACGACGAGGACGGTGATGATCTCGAGCGGGCCCAGGCTCGGCATAGCGCCAGTGTAAGTCGCCGCCCGCCGCTGGGGTACCGGCTCAGCCGGTGAGCTGCCGGAACCAGTCGTCGCCCTGCAGCAGGTCGGCGAAGGCGCCGACGTCGGCCTCGGTCAGGGGCGGCCCCTCGTGGCGCTCGAGGGCCTCGGCGGGAACGTCGACGAGCATGGGGATCACCCCGCCGGACAGCAGCAGCCGTACGATGCGCTCGTCCGCCGGCTTGCGCACGAACTCGCCGCACGCCGGGCACGAGAACCCGTAGCTGCTGGGCTGCGAGTCCGTGCCTATGTGCAGCAGTATCTCCGCAGCGGACAGGGTCACCTCTCCGCAGGTGGGACAGCTCGCCTTGATCGTCGTCATCGCAGGTCCTCGGGGCTAGGAGGGTCTGTGGGGACTATCGGCCGCGTCCGTGGCGGGTTTAGCCACCCGCGCTGAAGGGCGGGGTGTTGCGGCCGACGGGACGAATGTGACCACCCCCCGGCCGGGCCGCCCGCGGCGCCGGCTCCCGCGATCTCAAGACGCCGGGCGCGTCGTGGACGCCCTCGTCGCCGCCGGCGAAGTCGCCGGCGGCAACCTTCCCCCGGAGCTCGCCCTGCAGCGGGTGGTAGAGATCGCGATCGAGCTGCTGCGAGCCGAACAGGGTTCGATCATGCTGGTGGACGGGTCGGGACGGCGTCTGCACCTCGCGGCCGCGTCCGGCCTGCCCCCGTCGGTGCCGCGCGACGCGACCGTCGCGGTCGGAGAGGGGGTGGCGGGGCGGGTCATGGCCACCGGACGTGGCTTGCTGCTCGGCGACGTCGACGAGCACGACTTCGTGAACCTCGTCCCCAAGACCCGGCGCATCTCAGCGAGCCTCGTGGTCCCGCTGCGCAGCCGCGGGCGGGCGATCGGCGTGCTCAACCTCGCCCGGGCCCGGGGGTCCTTCCCCGCCGATGCGCTCGCCGTGGCCCAGGTCTTCGCCGACCAGGCCGGAGGGTTGATCGAGCGCGCCCGCCTGCGCCAGAGGGCCGAGGAGCGTTCGGCCGGAGCCGCCGCGCTCGCCCGCGCCGGACGCGCCCTGCTCGGCATTCTCGACACCGACCGCCTCCTGCGCCTCGCGCTCGACGGCGCCATCGAGCTGCTGGGCGCGGAGGCGGGTTTCGCCTGCGTGCTTGACGGCGACGGGTCGCCGGCCACGGGAACCTTCCGGGGACTGAGCCCCGAGACCGTGTCCGCGCTCGCGGCGCGCGCCGCTTCGAGCCGCGGCGAAGATGCCGTGCGCAGCGACGTGTGCGACAACGGACACCTCAGCTACGGCATTTTCCACACCGGAGGAGGGCGCGCCGGAGTCGTTGCCGTGGTGACCGCCTCGCCTCCCGACCCGGCGCGGCTCGAGCTCCTGGCCGCGTTCACGGGGCACTGCGGGGCGGCGCTCGGAGCCGCCGAGCTGCACGCCGCGCTCGCCGCCAAGCACGGCGAGGTCGCGGCCATCATCCGGGCGGTTCCCAACCCGATCGTGGTGGCCGACGGGGATGCTCGCCTGGTGGCCCTCAACCCCGCCGCCGAGCTCGCCTTCGGCGTCTCGGCCGCGTTCGCGGCCGGTCGCCCGGCGGCCGGCACGCTCGGTCACGAGGGGGTCGAGCGCCTGCTGCAGGGCGCGCTCGACGACACCGAGGTGATCGCCGGGGCCCCGCTGCGGCTCTACCGGGCCCGGGCGGCGCAGATCCGCCTGGCGGCCCCCCAGCGCCCCGGGCGCGTCGTGATCCTCGACGACGTCACCGCCGAGCGCGAGACGGCACGCCTCCAGAACGACTTCGTCTCGGTCGTCTCACACGAGCTCCGCACCCCGTTGACCTCGATCAAGGGTTTCGCACGCCTGCTCGTGCAGCGCGGCGACGCGCTGTCGCCCGAGCAACGCATGGAGGCACACGCGGCGATCGACTCGAAGGCCGCGGAGCTCGAGCGCCTGATCGAGGACATCCTGCACCTGTCGGGGATCGAGTCCGGGACCTCGCCGCTGGTGGTCGAGGACGTGGACGTCGCCGCCGTGGTAGGCGACGCCGTGGAGCAGGGGCAGCGGCGTCACCCCGGGCGAGCCGTGCGGGTCGAGGCCCCCGCCGAGCTGCGATGGCCCTGCGACGCGGTCAAGGTGGCGACGATCCTGCGCCACCTGATCGACAACGCGCTCGCATATTCGAGCGCTCCCGAGGAGGTCGTGGTGCGCGTACGCGCCGGCGACGAGCTGCGCATCGACGTCGTCGACCGGGGCATCGGCATCCTGTCCGAGGACATCCCTACGATCTTCGAGCGCTTTCGCCAGCTCGAGGGGGCGCACAACCGCACGCGCGGCGGCATGGGCCTCGGCCTCTACCTGTGCCGCCAGCTCGCCGCGTTGCACGGCGGCACCCTGCGGGCCGACTCGGCCTGGGGCAAGGGCTCGACCTTCACCGTCACCCTGCCCCGTTCGGTTCCGGTCGCGCCCCCGCCCGGAGCGAACGCGACGCGCGCCTAAAGGTCAGCGGTGGCGCGCCGCTATCGCTCCCGCGAGGCGCCGGGCCTCGGCCGCAATCTCGGGGGGCTCGGGGTTGCGAGCGCCCGGCCCGAGCTCGAGCAGTAGCAACGCGGCCCAGCGGTCGCCCCCCGCCGGCAGCGACACGCGCCGCCACCCGTCGGGCAGGTCCTCGGCCTCGTCGATCGGGTAGTAGTCGGCGAACCACGCCGCCACCTCCGGGGAGATCTCCAGCGTGACTCGCTTCACGCCGTGCCCCGCGAAGGCGCGCGCGTAGCGCTCGGGCTCGAACACCTCGGGCACCTCGGCGGGCTCGTCGAGGACCTCGGCCGCCTGAATCCGGTCGACACGGAACATGCGCTCGTCCTCGCGCAGGTGGTCCCACGCCACGAGGTACCAGCGCCCGAGGGCGGCCACGAGCCCGTAGGGGTCGACCATGCGCTCGGTGACCTCGTCGCGCGCTGCGGTGTAGTAGCGCAAGCGCAGGCGCCGCCGGGAGTTGAGCGCCTCCTCCACCGTCGCCAGCGCGTCGCCCGGCGCGGCGAGCTCGACGCTCACGCCCTGCCCGCCCCCGAGCGCGGCCGCGAGCTTGTCGAGGGCCCGGCGCAGGGCGTCGGCCTGACCCATCCCGGGCAGGCGCAGCAGGGCCTGGGCCCCCGCCCACAGGCTCAACGCCTCGGCCGGCGTCAGGCGCAGCGGGCGTTCGAGGAAACCGGCGGTGCTGACCATGACCCCACCGTCGTCGTCGATTGCCACCTCGATGAGATCGTCGGGCCCGTAGCCGGGCAGGCCGCACACAAACAGCATCCCGAGGTCCTTGATGATGTGGTCGCGGCTCACTCCGAAACGTTCTGCCAGCTCGTCCACGGTGACCCCGGGGTTGTCGATCGCGTACGGCAGCATCACGAGGATCCGGCGCAGCCTCTCGGTGCCGGTCTGGGTCCGTGCGGGCGTCACGGCGCGGCCTCGAGGTAGGGGGCGAGACGCTGCAGCAGCGCGTCGCGCACCTCGGGCGGCTCGAGCACCTCGAAGCCGTCGCCGAAGGGCAGCAGCCAGGTGACGAAGCGCTCGACGTCGGCCACCTCGAGGGCCACGTCGATCGCCCCATCGGGGGCTTCGGCGGTGGCCTGGTCGGCGAGGTTCTGCTCGACCCACCAGCGCCAGCGCGGGGCGAAGCGCACCGTGGCGCGCACGTGCCGGTCCCCTATCTCCCACGGTTCGACCGCCACGTGGGCGCGCGCGTCGAAGTCCGGCGGCGGCTCGAACGACCCGGGCAGCGCCTCGGGGGGGCCGGTGAGGCGGTCGACGCGGAAGGCCCTGATGCCGTCGCGCTCGTGGTCGCGCCCGACCACGTACCAGTGCCCGCGGGAGTTCACCAGCCCGTAGGGGTCGAGGGTGCGCGTCTCGGTCCGGGCGCCCGAGCGCCGGTAGCGGAAGCGCACCGGACGGCGCTCGGTGACCGCGGCGTAGAGCTCCTCGAGGGCCGAGCCGTCGCCGCCGATCCCGGCCTCCCACCCGAGGCGCGGGGCGTCCCACGAACCCGCGGCTTCGTCCAGCGAGAGCTTGAGCAACCCGCTGCGTCCGCTGGCGCCGAGCACGCTCTCGGCCGCCACCCGCAGGGCCGCCGCCTCGTCCGGCTCGAGGTCGAGCGGGGGCAGGTAGTAGCGCTCCTTGGGGATGATGTAGCCGTCGGCGGTGTCCGAGAAGGGGTCGGTGGGGACGATCTCGAGCGGGATGCCCAGCGCCCGCAGCGAGTTCTTGTCGCGCTCGAAGGCGCGCCGGAAGGCCTCGTGGGTCGTCTGGTCGTAGCCCGCGACGCGCTCGCGTATGTCCTCCGCGGTCATCGGCCGGCGCGTGTCGAGCAGGGCGATGATGAGGTTGATCAGGCGCTCTACGCGCTCCATGCCCGCATCTAATCAGACGTCCCCAGGGTGCCGGTCGCCCCGGCCACCGCACCCGCGGCGGCGGCTGCGAGGAACAGCTCGGGGACCTCGTCGAGCGACCGGCCCATCGAGCTCACCGACACGGAGCGCCGCCGCAAGAGCTCGACCCCCGGCCCACCGTCCGCCTCGACGAGGCGGTGGCGCCCGGCGATGCCTGCGCGCTCGAGCTGGTCGCGCACCGCCGCGTCCTGCTCCGGGGCCAGCGCCGGCAGCACCACGGTGGCCGGCTCGCGCGCCGCGAGTGACAGCGCGGTCAGGGTGTGGTGGCTCACGCCGCGGTGGCGCGCCCGCTGCTCACCGAAGCTCAAGCGCAGGCACGCGATCCCGAGCCCTCCGAGGGCCGCGGCCGCGTCCAGCACCTGACCCTGCTCGAGCGCGGTCGATCCCAGCGTGGTGGCGGTACCGACCACGCCGGGGCCCATGGCCACCACCGCGACGTCGGCCCCGGCGACCGTGCGCAGCGCGGCGAGCCCCGAGAACACGGTGACCGCCTCGAGGTCGCCGCCGAAGGCATGGCCGCAGGTGGCGGTGACGTCGATTAGTCCGCAGTCGCGCAGCGCTGCAACGAGATCGCTGTAGGCGAGCGGCAGCGCGCCGCCGTCGGTCATGAGGTAACCGACCCGCAGACCGGGTGCGGCCGCCTTGATCCCCGCCGCGACCCCGGCGACCTGCGAGTGCAGCCCGCACGCGACCACCGGCATCCCGGCCAGGGACGTCGGCCCGGAAAGACTCTCGTGGTGCGGGCTCTCGGGGGCCTCGGCGGCCGGCACCTCGGTCTGCCACGGCGTGTAGCGCATCTTGATCACGTGTCCCGGCCCCCGCTGCGTCTCCCCCACCCCGTCGAGGTTCCACAAAATGAAACCGTGGCCGCCGGTGCCGAGCCCGAGATCGAGGGCCGTGGTGTTGACCACGACGCGGTCGCCGGGTGCCACCGGGCCGAGGTGGGACGAGAAGCCGACCGCGTCTATCACCCCGTCGTCGAGACGCACGCGTGCGTTCACGATCCCGCGCCGCTCGGGGCCCACCTCGGCGACCCGTCCGGTCGTGAAGCGCGGCATCAGAGCGAGGCGATCAGCTTGGCGACACGCTCGTCGGACGAGCGGAACGGATCCTTGCACAGCACGGTGCGCTGGGCCTGGTCGTTGAGCTTGAGGTGGACCCAGTCGACCGTGAAGTCCCGTCGCTTGCGTTTGGCCGCGCGGATGAAGTCGCCGCGCAGCTTGGCCCTGGTGGTCTGAGGAGGTTCCTCCATCGCCCGCTCGATGTCTTCTTCGGCGCACATGCGCTCGGCCCGGCCCCGGCGCTCCATCAGGTAGTAGAGGCCGCGCTTGCGGTTGACGTCGTGGTAGGCGAGGTCCATCTGGGCGATGCGCGGATGCGCCAGCGACACGCCCTGGCGGGCGCGGTAGCTCTCCAGCAGGTAGCGCTTGGTCACCCAGTCGACTTTGCCGACCAGGGCGTCCTGGTCGTGTTCGAGGCAATCGATCGCCAGCTCCCACATCGTGGCGATCTCCTTGAGCACGGGGTCGCCGCGCTGATCGACCCAGCGCAGGGCCTTGCCGAGATACTCCTTCTGCATGTCGAGGGCCGATGCCTCGCGCCCGTTGGCGAGACGCACGCGTCGGGTGCAGGTGGTGTCGTGGGAGATCTCCCGTATCGCCCGGATCGGGTTCTCGAGTGTGAGGTCGCGGATCTGGGTGCCTTCCTCGACCATGCGCAGCAGCAGCGCGGTCGACCCGACCTTGAGGTAGGAGGCCCACTCGCTCATGTTCGAGTCGCCCACGATCACGTGCAGCCGGCGGTACTTCTCGGCGTCGGCGTGCGGCTCGTCACGGGTGTTGATGATCGGACGCGAGCGGGTGGTCGCCGACGACACGCCCTCCCAGATGTGCTCGGCCCTCTGGGCGATGCAGAACAGGGCACCGCGCGCCGTCTGCAGCACCTTGCCGGCCCCGGCGAAGATCTGCCGGGTGACGAAGAACGGGATCATGACCTCGGCGAGGCGCCCGAACTCGCCGTAGCGGGACACGAGGTAGTTCTCGTGGCTGCCGTAGGAATTGCCGGCCGAATCGGTGTTGTTCTTGAACAGGTAGATGTCGCCCGAGATGCCCTCCTCGCGCAGGCGGCCCTCCGCCGCCTTGAGCAGGCCCTCGAGGATCCTCTCCCCCGCCTTGTCGTGGACCACGAGGTCGTAGACGTTGTCGCACTCCGGGGTCGCGTACTCGGGGTGCGAGCCGACGTCGAGGTACAGGCGGGCCCCGTTCTCCAGGAAGACGTTGGAAGAACGGCCCCACGACACCACCCGGCGAAAGAGGTAGCGCGCGACCTCGTCGGGCGACAGCCGGCGCTGGCCGCGGAACGTGCAGGTGACCCCGTACTCGTTCTCGGTGCCGAAGATGCGCCGCTCCACGCTCGAAGGATAGTGCCGGGGGCGGCGCCGCCGTGGAAGCGAGCGGGCCGCGGCTAGGACAGCAGGGAGGCGACCTCGGCGTCGCCGAGGCGCCGGAACTTGCGCCGCCCGCGGTGGCGATCCAGCACCGCGACCTCGAGGTTCTCGGCCGGCAGGTTGCGGCTCTCTACCGACTCGAGGGCGTCGTGGCCGAGCCTCGCCGCCTCGGCCAGCGACGGGGCTGGGTCGGCCCGGTAGTGCTCGGACAAATAGGCGTCGAGTGCATCGGTCTGGCCCCCCATCGCCACCCATCCGGAGCGGTCGGTGACCGAGCCATCGAAGAGGATGTGGAAGAGCTCGTTCTCCGCCGGGGTGTCGCCCACCGCGGCGACGAGGACCTCGCACTCGTAGGGCTTGATCTCGCTGGTGAAGATGTTGCCGAGTGTCTGCGAGTAGGCGTTGGCCAGGGCCTTGGCGGTGACGTCCTCGCGCGAGTACGAGTAGCCCTTGACGTCGACGTGGCGGATACCGCCGATCCGCAGCTGCTCGAACTCGTTGAAGCGCCCGACCCCGGCAAACGCGATGCGGTCGTAGATCTCGGACACCTTGTGCAGGGTGGCCGACGGGTTCTCGGCCATGAACAGGATGCCGTCGGCGTACTCGAGGGCGATCACCGACTTGCCTCGGGCGATGCCCGAGCGCGCGTAGTCGGCCTTGTCCTTCATCATCTGCTCGGGCGACACGTAGTACGGCAGCGGCATCGTTCAGCCCTCCCCCGCCGCGGCCCGGCGCACGGTCACCGTTCCTGTTCCTCCTCGCCCTCCCCGGGGCGCACCACGTCGACCGGATGGGTCTCGCCGCGCACCTCGGCCCGCTCCGCGATGAGCTGCTCGAACAGGGACCTGACCTCGGCCTCGGGGATCTCGGCGATGCCGGCGGCCGAAATCGCCACGACCGTGGGGAAGATGCCGCGCATGAGGTCCGGCCCCCCGGTGCCGACGTCCTCGTCGGCGGCGTCGAACAGCGCTTCGATCGCCACCTTGACCGCCTCGTCGCGCTCCAGCCCCGGCCGGTAGCGCTTCTTGAGCGAGGACCGGGCGTCCTTGCCGCCCGAGCCGGTTGCGTGGTAGTCGTCCTCCTCGTAGCGCCCGCCGGTGATGTCGTACTTGAAGATGCGGCCCTGGCCCCGGGTCTCGTCGTAGCCGGCGAACAACGGGATCACCGCGAGGCCCTGCATCGCCGCCGAGAGGTTGGCGCGGATCATCTGGGACAGCTTGTTGGCCTTGCCCTCGAGCGTGAGGCGGTCGCCCTCGACCTTCTCGTAGTGCTCGAGCTCGGTCTGGAACAAGCGCACTATCTCCACTGCCGGTCCCGCCACCCCGGCGATCGCCACCGCCGAGGTGTCGTCGGCGGCGAAGACCTTCTCTATCGAACGATGGGCGATCTGGAAGCCCTCGGTGGCCCGGCGGTCGCCCGCGACCACGACCCCGTCGCGGTAGCGCAGGGCGAGCACGGTCGTGCCCTCGGGAGCCTGCACCGGGCCGGCAGGCATGCGCGGCAGCATCTCGGGCGCGTGGCTACGCAGCAGCTCGGAGAACGATGGCCCCGGTCCGTAGACCGGCAGCCGCATCAGGTCGCCGAGGCTCGGCTCGTCCATCGATCGCGCTGTCCTCCCGTGCGCTCCGGCCGCCGCCCCCGGCCGTGCGGGGGCCGCCGCGCCTACTCGCCACCCTTCTGGATGTAGCTGCGGACGAACTCCTCGGCGTTGGCCTCGAGCACCTCGTCGATCTCGTCGAGCAGCTCGTCGACGTCTTCGGTCGAGGTCTCCGATGCCCGCGCCTCCTCGGCCTGCGGGTTGGTGTCGTCCTGCTTGGGCTTGGGCTTGCGGGTCTGGTCGGCCATGATCCTTCACCTCTTCGGGAACCGGTCTTGCATCCTAAACGCTGCGGCGCGCTGCCCCCGGTGGCCGTGCCTCAGGCGCTGAGGTTGTGTATCAGCGCCGCGGCGTCGGGGCTCGCATCCAGCAGTCCCTGAACGTGCGCCTTGGTACCCCTGGTCGGCTCGAGGGTCGGCACCTTGCGCAGCGGCTCCTCGCCGATGTCGAAGATCAGCGAGTCCCACGACGCGGCCACTATGACGTCGGAGAAGCGGCGCAGGCACTCCCCGCGGAAGTAGGCGCGGGTGTCGGTCGGCGGATGGTCCATCGCGTAGGCGATCTCGTCGTCGGTCACGAGACGCTCGATCTGGCCGGCGTCGGCGAGGCGCCAGTAGAGGCTGCGCGAGCGGCGCACGTCGTGATACTGGAGGTCGATCATGCGCATCTTGGCGTCGCCCCACGACAGACCGTCGCGCTCCTGGTAGCGGCGCAGCAGCGACAGCTTGGCCACCCAGTCGAGCTGGCCCGCCAGCGTCATGGGATCGTCCTCGAGGCCCTCGAGCACCCCCTCCCAGCGCTCCAGCACGTCGTCCATGGCCGGGTGCAGCTCGGCGTCCTGGGCATACTTCTTGGCCAGACGCAGGTACTCCCACTGCAGCTCGAGCGCGGTCAGCTTGCGCCCGTCCGACAGCTCGATCGTGGTGCGCAGCGAGGGGTCGTGGGACACCGCCCGCAGCGCCCGCACCGGGTCGCGCAGCGAGTAGTCCTCGGTGATGAAGTCGTCCTCGATCATCGTCAGCAGCAGCGCGGTGGTGCCGGTCTTGAGCAGGATCGGCACCTCGCACATGTTGGCGTCGCCGACGATCACGTGCAGGCGCCGATAGACGTCGGCGTCGGCGTGTGGCTCGTCGCGCGTGTTGACGATGGGGCGCTTGAAGGTCGTCTCCAGCCCGACCTCGACCTCGAAGAAGTCGGCCCGCTGCGAGATCTGGTAGTCGACCTGCTCGGCTCCGTTCTCGGCCCCCACCTTGCCGGCACCGGTGAACACCTGGCGCGACACGAAGAAGGGGATCAGGTGCTTGACCAGGGCGGGGAACGGCGTGGCGCGGTCCACGAGGTAGTTCTCGTGGGTGCCGTAGGAGTTGCCCTTGCCGTCGGAGTTGTTGCGGTAGATGAACACGCGCTCGCCCTCTCCGGCGATGCGCTGGGCGGCCGACATCGACTGCTCGAGGATGCGCTCACCCGCCTTGTCCCACACCACGACGTCGCGCGGGTTGGAGCACTCGGGGCTCGAGTACTCGGGATGGGCGTGGTCGACGTAGTAGCGCGCGCCGTTGGGCAGGATCACGTTGACGAGCCCGCTGTCCTCCTCGGGCAGGGTCTCGGCCCCCGAGCGGTCGAAACCGCGCGCGTCGCGCAGCGGGTTCTCCTCCTCGTAGTCCCACTTGACCCGGCGGAAGGCCGGGGTCGCGTAGGCGTTGATCAGCAGCGACGACGTGAGGATCGGGTTGAAGTCCGCCGGCCCCTTGACGACGATGCCGTACTCGGTCTCGATGCCGCAGATCTTGGGGACTGCCATACCAGCAGCGTACGACGGCAGGGTCGCCGGGAGGTACCTCTAGAGGTACTGCCCCGTGGTCACCCGTTCCACCTGGCGCCCGTTGGCCGCGCCCTCGTGCTCGCCCACCAGGGTGCGGATGTAGACGATGCGCTCGCCCTTCTTGCCCGAGATCTTGGCCCAGTCGTCGGGATTCGTGGTGTTGGGCAGGTCCTCGTTCTCCCGGTACTCCTGGGAGATCGCGTCGAGCAGGTCCTGGGTCGACAGGCCCTCGGGCCCGCCGGCTATCGCCCTCTTGATTGCGTGCTTCTTGGCCCGCCGGACGATGTTCTCGATCATGGCGCCGGACGAGAAGTCCTTGAAGTACAGGACCTCCTTGTCGCCGTTGGCGTAGGTGACCTCGAGGAAGCGGTTCTCCTCGCCGGTGGCGTACATCTTCTCGACCGTGGCCGAGATCATGGCCTCGATCGCCGCCTCGGCGGAGCCGTGGCGCCGGATCTCCTCGGCCGCGATCGGCAGGTTGGGGCTCAGGTACTTGGAGAAGATGTCGCGCGCCGCGGCCTCGTCGGGCCGCTCGATCTTGATCTTCACGTCCAGACGGCCGGGCCGCAGGATCGCCGGGTCGATCAGGTCCTCGCGGTTGCTGGCCCCCACGACTATGACGTTCTTGAGCGTCTCGACCCCGTCGATCTCGGCCAGCAGCTGCGGCACGATCGTGGACTCGATGTCCGACGAGATGCCCGAACCGCGCGTCCTGAACAGCGAGTCCATCTCGTCGAAGAAGACGATCACCGGTACGCCTTCCTCGGACTTCTCCTTGGCCCGCTGGAAGATCAGCCGGATCTGCCGCTCGGTCTCGCCGACGTACTTGTTGAGCAGCTCGGGGCCCTTGATGTTGAGGAAGTAAGAACGCCTGTCGCTGCGCCCCTCCTGCTCGGCGACCTTCTTGGCAAGCGAGTTCGCCACCGCCTTGGCAACCAGCGTCTTGCCGCAGCCCGGGGGTCCGTACAGCAGGATGCCCTTGGGCGGGTCGAGGTCGTGGCGCCGGAACAACTCGGCATGCAGGAACGGCAGCTCGATCGCGTCGCGGATCTCTTCGATCTGGGAGTCGAGCCCGCCTATGTCCTCGTAGGAGATGTCGGGGACCTCCTCGAGTATCAGCTCCTCGACCTCCGGACGCGGCAGCTTCTCGATCACGAGGCCCGAGCGCGGGTCGAGCAGCACCGAATCGCCGGCCCTCAGGGTCTCGTTGCGCAACGTATCGGCGAGCTCGACGACACGTTCCTCGTCGGTGCGGGCGAGCACGAGCACGCGTTCGCCTTCCTCGAGGATCTCTTTGATCGTGACGACGTCCCCCTGGGTCTCGAACTCGCTGACGCCGATCACGTTGAGCGACTCGTTGAGCATGACCTCACGGCCGCGCTGCAGCGACTTGATGTCGATGTCCTCGGACACCTTGACGCGCAGCTTGCGCCCGTTGGTGAAGACGTCGACCGTGTCGTCCTCGGTGTAGGCGGTGAGGAACACCCCGTAGGAGCACGGGGGCCGGCTGAGGCGCTCGACCTCCTGCTTGAGCGCCACCAACTGCTCGCGCGCCTCGCGCAGGGTGGATGCGAGCTTGTCGTTGTTGGCCTGCGTGGCCATGAGCTCGGCCTGGAGGTGCTCGAGCTGCTTCTCGAGCGCACGGATCTGGCGCGGGCCGGCCGAAGCCTGCCGCCGGGTCAGAGACAGCTCCTCCTCCAGGAGCCTCACCTGGGCCCGGAGCTCCTCGACCTCAGTTGTCGGGTCCAACCGGTCGTCGGGAACCGTGACCACCTCCCTGCTCAGAGCCTACCCGCCCCGAGACGGCTCCTCCATCGCAGTATCGGTCGGTCCGGGGACTTCTTTCGTGAGTTTCCGGCCGAATATCAAAAAACCCGTGTGGCCCACCATGCGGTGATCCGGGCGCACCGACGGGCCCTCGACGTTCCACGAGCGCACCAGCGATTCGAGCACCTCGATGTGGCCGAAGCCACCCGAACGCATCGCCTCCACCGTGCGCACCACCTGGGGCACGGTGGGCACGTAGCAGCACAGGATCCCGCCCGGCGTCAGGCACCCGGTGGTGGTGCCGACCCCGCGCCACGGTTCGGGGAGGTCGAGCACGATGCGGTCGGCGGCGACCTCGGGCGGCTCGGCGAAGACGTCGGCGTTGCGCAGCTCGATGCCGTGCGGCTCGCAGCCGATCGCCCGGTACCACGCCTCGATGTTGGAACGGGCCCGTGCGAGGTGGTCGTCGCGCACCTCGTAGGACAGGATCCGGCCGCGCTCGCCCACGGCACGGGCGAGCGCCAGGGTGAGGGCGCCGGAGCCGGTACCGGCCTCGACCACCACCGCGCCGGGGGCGATGTCGGCATGGACCAAGATCAGGCCGACGTCCTTGGGATAGACGACCTGGGCCCCGCGCTTCATCTTCAGCTGGTAGTCGGCAAGGGTCGGGCGGAAGGCCCACAGCCGGGCACCGCCGGAGGTGCGCAGCTCGATCCCCTCGGGGCGGCCGATCAGATCGTCGTGGGCGACCGAGCCGAGGTGGCTGTGGAAGTGGCTTCCAGGCTGCAGGGTCACGAGGTAGCGGCGGTCCCGCGCGTCGAGCAGCAGCACCCGCTCGCCCACTTGCAGGACCCCGCGGGGCCCGCTCATCGCCGCCGGCGCCTGCTCTTTCGCTCCGGCGGCCCCTGCTCGCGCCGCCGCTGCGCCAGCGCCTTGGTGCGGCAGAACGAGCACACGGCCTCGCCGTCGTCCCACGCCGGCGTCGCGGCCCCGCAGCTGCTGCAGCGCACGAGCCGGCCCTCGCCGGCATCGCCGGCGAAGCGCTGGGCGGCGCGCTGCAGGAACCCGAAGTACATCTGGTGCTTGGTCCCCGGCGATGCCTCCTCGAGCAGGGTCACCGCTTCCTTGTAGCGGTGCTGGGTGTTGCCGGCGACCATCGGGCACTCCTCGACGATGTAATCGATGCCGCGTAGCAGGGCGTATGCGGCGGTCTCGCGCTCGGCCAGGCGCACCAGGGGCTTGACCTTGCGCACCAGCGCCACGTCGCCGCCGATCACCCGCTCTTCGAGCACGGGGGCCTGGCGCCCGAGCATGTCGACGTTCCAGTGCAGCACGTTGCCGAATAAGGTGGCGACCTCGTCGTCCAGGTTGTGCCCGGTGACGAGGACGTCGAAGCCCTCCTGCAGGGCCGCCCGGTTGAACTCGTAGCGCTTGTTGAGCCCACACCCCGAGCACGGCACGCGCCCGGTGAGGCGGGCGAGCTCCGGCACCGAGAAGCCGTGCTCGTCGGCGAGCGAGCGCACGATCAGCTTGGCCGCCCGCCGCTGCGCGAACCCGACCGCCGCCTGCTTGGAGCGCTCGGAGTAGCCGCCGATCCCGAGGTCGAGGTAGAAGCCGGTGGCGTCGTAGCCGAGATCGAGCAGGATGTCCCATACCGCGAGCGAGTCCTTGCCGCCGGACACCGCCACCAGCAGGCGGTCCTCGGGCGAGAACATGCGGAAGTCGTCGATCGCCCGCTCCACCTGGCGGTGGACGTGGTCGATGAAGTGCTCGGCGCAGAAACCGGCATTGTGCCGGCGCACGTCGACGACCGCGGGGCCGCGGCACACCCTGCACTTCATGCCGAGCCCCCCGACAGCACCGGGCGCACCTCGATCTCGTCGCCCTCCTCGACGCGGTCGTCGCGGGTGAGCAGGGTCGAGTCCCGTATCACGAGCACGGCTTCGGGCACTATGCCGAGCTCCGCGAGGACCTCGGCGACCGTCTTGGGCCCGGTCACCTCGACCTCGCGGTCGGGGTTGCGCAGCCTGACCTTCATCGGCTCCAGGTTAGCCGGGCCGACCCTGCCGGGGGCTACGGGCGCGGGGTCGAGCCGATGCCCACCGGCCGCTGCGCCAGGATCAGGGTGAAGGTCCTGGTCGCCGCGCCGCGCCGCACCTTGACCGTGACCCTGTCGCCCGGCGAGTAACCGTGGAGCACCGAGGTGAGCTCGTCGGGGGACGAGATGCTGTGCGAGTCGACCGCGACGATGATGTCGCCGGCTTTGATCCCCGCCCTCGCCGCGGGGCTCCCGGGGATCACGCCGACGACCCCGGCCCCGGGTGTGCCCTTGGGCACCCCGAAGAGGGCGGCCGCCCTGCGGGTGTCGAGGGAGGCCACGCTGACGCCCATGAAGGCGCCTTGCTGGGACGGGTGGGAGATGATGCGGCGCACGATCGGCAGGGCCTGGTCGATCGCGATCGCGAAGCCGACGTTCTCCGCGGCCGCCGCGCTCGCCGCCGCGGTGTTGATCCCCACCAGCCGTCCCGACGCGTCCACCAGCGCGCCGCCGGAGTTGCCGGGATTGATCGCCGCGTCGGTCTGGATGAGGTCCTTGAGGTGCTCGGTCTGGCCGTTGTCGCCCTGCACCCGCACCGAGCGCTTGAGCCCCGACACGATGCCCGAGGTCACCGTCGGGCCCCCGAGGTTGAGGGGGAAGCCGATCGCCACCACGGTGTCGCCGAGGCGCAGCTTGGACGAGTCCCCCACGGTTATCGGGTTGAGGCCGCCGGCGTCGACCTTGACCACCGCGAGATCGTGCTGGGGGTCGTTGCCGATCACGGTGCCGTTGAGGGTGCGGCCGTCGTTGAGCGCGACCCTGACCTGCAATGCCTGCTGCACCACGTGGTTGTTGGTCAGGATGATGCCGTTGGGCGAGATCACCACGCCCGAACCCTCGGCCCGGCCCTTGCGCAGCCCGCCGAAGACGCCCTGGGCGACGATCTGCACCTTGATGTTGACCACCGAGGGCAGGACCTCGGCGACGATCTTGGCGATGCTCGAATGCGGCGGCGGGGCGGTGTTGCGGGTGATGACCACGCTCGGCGCCGGCGACGGCTGGGAGCCGGGGCGCGACGGCGCCGCCGAGGAACCCCCGCCGCCCGACGAGCACGCCGCCGCCAGCAGGGCCACGGCGACGGCGGCGGCGGTGAGGCGCGGGATCATCGATCCAGGATACGACCGGCGCCGACTCGCGCCGCCGGTCCCGCGCTCACGCCTCCGGCAGCTCGAGGGCCACGATGCGCGGCCTGCCTTCGATCTCGGCCCAGCGCGATCGCACCGTGAGGCTCCCCGACGAGCCGTGGTAGACGATGTCGACCACGTAGGCGTCCCCATCGGCCCGCACCCCGGCGATGTCGGCGCCGGTCAGCGAGCCGGGCATCGCCGCCATGACCTCACGCGCCGTCGCCTGCGCCTGCGGCGCGAGGTCCGAACCCGCCCGGCGCAGGTCGCCCGCCACCGTCGCCTGGGCATGACCCTCGGCGCGCTGCCGCACGGTGCCCTCGTCCATGCGCTCAACCTCCTCCCCCGCGGCCCCCCGGCGCAGCCGGATCGGGACCGTCCTCTACTCTGTGCCCGACGTGACCGACTCCTGCATCTTCTGCGACATCGTCGCCGGGCGCGCCCCGGCCGAGATCGTGCTGTCCGAGGACGACTGCGTCGCCTTCCTCGATACCCGCCCCCTGCAGCCGGGACACTGCCTGCTCGTGCCGCGCCCCCACCACGAGACGCTCGCCGACCTCCCCGGAGCCCTGTTGGTGCCGCTGTTCGGGGCGGCCCAGCGCCTGTCGCTGGCGGTCGAGCGGGCCATGGACGCCGCCGGCAGTTTCGTGGCGATCAACAACAAGGTCAGCCAGAGCGTTCCGCACCTGCACGTCCACGTCGTGCCCCGGCGCCCCAAGGACGGCCTGCGGGGCTTCTTCTGGCCTCGGGGACGCTACTCGGCCGGCGAGGCGGAGGAGACGGGGGCCCGGATCAGGTCCGCACTGCGGCGCGTGGGAGCGGGCCCGGCGCGGTGAGCGAGAGCCTGCGTCTCACCACCTCGGACGGCCTGACGCTCGAGGCCGGCTTCGACGACGTCGCCGAGCCGCGTGCGATCGTGGTCGTGTGCCACCCCCACCCCCAGATGGGCGGGACGATGAACGCCCCGTTGCTGCTGGCGGTGCGGGACGAGCTCGTGCGCCGCTCGATGTCGGTGCTGCGCTTCAACTACCGGGGCATCGGGGCGTCCGAGGGCGAGGCCGGCACCGGGATCGCCGAGGTGGCGGACGGCGAGAGCGCGCTGGCGTGGGCCCGCCGGCGCCACCCCGGGCTCCCGCTGGGACTCGTGGGGTGGTCCTTCGGGGCCGCCGTCGCCGGGTCGAAGCCC
>CADDZG010000031.1 GCA_902812355.1 Actinomycetota bacterium
GCCCGCCGCGTCGCCGCCGCCTCCTGAGATCCCCGCGCCGGGCCCGTCAGCCCGCCCCGATCAACCGCCGCACGAAGCTGCCGCGCCGCGACGGGCGCCCGGTGCGTAGCTCCGCGGCATCGGCCATCTCCATTGCCTTGAGGGCGGCGTTGATGCCGATGAAACGCAGTGGCTCGGGCTCCCAGCGCGGCGAGCGGTGGCCGACCCACGGCAGGCGGGTGATATCGGTATCCCGCTCGAGCACGAGGTCGGCGATCGTGCGGCCGGCGAGGTTGGTCGTAGCCACGCCGTCGCCGACGTAGCCGCCCGCCCACGCCATCCCGGTGCGGCGGTCGAAGCCGACCGATGGGAACCAGTCGCGGGGCACGCCCAGGGGCCCGCCCCAGCGATGAGTGATGCGGACCCCCTGGAGCACCGGGAACAGCTGCAGCAGGACGCGCTGGAGCTCGCCGAAAACCCTGTCGTCGAGGTCGAAGCGGTCCTCGATCCTCGAACCGAAGTGATAGGGAGCACCACGGCCCCCGAAGGCGATCCGCCCGTCTGCCGTCCGCTGGGCGTAGATGATGAGGTGGCGCCCGTCGGTGAGCGTCTCGCGCCCCTCCCACCCGATGGTCTCCCGGCGCCCGTCGTCGAGGGGCTCGGTCACGATCATCAACGAGTACACCGGCGCGAGCACGCGCCGCTGCCCCGCGAGCGAGGGCGTGTACCCCTCGGTGGCTCTCACCACCACGGGGGCCTTGACCGTGCCGCGTGCGGTCTCGACCCTGCCCTCATGCAGCGCCAGCGCCGGTGTCTGCTCGTAGATCGTCACTCCGAGCCCCTCGACGACGCGTGCCAGACCGCGCACCAGGCGGGCCGGATGCAGGGCCGCGCAATGCGAGGTGTAGGCCGCGCCGAGACAGCTGGCGACGCGCACGCGTCGCTCGACCTCGTGCGGCTCCAGCCACACGTGGTCGCCACCCCAGGCCGCTTCTTCCGCCACCTCGGCCCGCACCCGCGCCGCCTGCGCCGGCGACGTCGCCAGCGTTAGGGTTCCGCCCTTGCACAGATCGGCCTCGATGCCCTCCTCGGCCACCACGCGTGCAACCTCGTCCACCGTGGCGCGCATCTCCTTGTCCATCGCCACCGCCGCATCGCGCCCGTGGGCCGCGACGATCCTCTGGCGCGACGCGGCGAACAGCGCCGAGCACCAACCGCCGTTGCGCCCCGATGCCCCGAAGCCGCACACGTCGCGTTCCACCACCCCGATGCGGAGCCCGGGATCGGAACGCGCCAGGTAGTAGGCGGTCCACAGCCCGGTGTAGCCCCCGCCGACGATCGCGACGTCGAGATCGCGATCGCCGGGCAGCGGCTCACGCGGCGTCAGGTCGTCCCCGCAGCTGTCCAGCCAGTAGCTGTAGCGGCGGTAGTCCTTGGTCACCGGCGAGCCCGCGAGTCAGTCCAGGGCCGCCATGACGTGCTTGATCTCGGTGTAGTCCTCGAGCGCATACAGCGACAGGTCCTTGCCGTAGCCGCTCTGCTTGAAGCCCCCGTGGGGCATCTCGGACACGAGAAGGATGTGGGTGTTGATCCATACCGTACCGAAGCGCAGCTTGCGGGCGGCGTTCAGGGCCCGGCCGATGTCGCGGGTAAACACCGACGCGGACAGTCCGTAGTCGACCCCGTTGGCCCACGCGATCGCCTCGTCGTCGCTCGGCAGGCGCTGGACCGTCACCACCGGCCCGAACACCTCGCGCTGGACGATCTCGGAGTCCTGGCTCACGTCGGTGACGACGGTCGGCTTGAAGAAGTAGCCGGGCCGGTCGTCGGCCGGCCCGCCCGTGAGCACCGTGGCCCCCGCCTGCCGGGCCCGCTCCACGAAGCCCTTGACCCGCTCGAGCTGCTCGGGAGACACGACCGAACCCATCTCGGTCTCGGGGTCCGCCGGGTCACCCCACTTCAGCTGCTCCACAGCAGGCACGAACTCGGACAACAGGTCGTCGTAGATCCGGGGGCCGGCGATCACCCGGCACGCGGCGGTACAGTCCTGGCCCGAGTTGAAGTAGCCACCGGTCTTGACCCACTCGACCACCTGGGACACGTCGGCATCGTCGAACACGAGCACCGGGGCCTTGCCGCCGAGCTCGAGGTGCACCCGCTTGAGCGTCGACGCCGCAGCCCGGGCGACCTCCTTGCCCGTGGCCACGTCGCCGGTGAGCGACACCATGTTGACGCCGGGGTGGCGCACGAGCCCGGCCCCCACCGGTTCGCCGTCGCCGGTGACGACGTTGAAGACCCCCGGCGGGAATATGTCTTCGGCGAGCTCGGCGAGGCGCAGCGCCGACAGCGGCGTCCATTCCGACGGCTTCAGCACGACGCAGTTGCCGGCGGCGAGGGCCGGTCCGATCTTCCAGATCGCCATCATCAGCGGGTAGTTCCACGGAGCGATGGAGCCGACCACGCCGACGGGCTCCCTGCGCAGGATGCTCGTGTAACCGCGCATGTACTCGCCCGCCGCTCTGCCCTCCAGAGCGCGCGCCGCGGCGGCGAAGAAGCGCAGGTTGTCCACCGTGGCGGGCATCTCTTCGTCTGCGACCATCGTCACCGGCTTGCCGACGTTGCGCGATTCGATGTCGACGAAATCCGACGCGTGCTCCTCTATCCGGTCGGCGAGGTCGAGGAGCATCTTGCTGCGCTCTCCCGGCGTGCTGTCGAACCACTCCTCGAAAGCGTCGCGTGCGGCTTGGACCGCCGCGTCGACGTCCGCCTCGGTGCCGTTGGGCACCTCGGCGATCGTCTCACCGGTGGCCGGGTTGAGGATGCGGCGAGCGTCGCCTTCGACGGGATCGACCCACCGCCCGCCTATGAACATCTTGTGCTGCGTGATCGCCGTCTGGGCCATCGTGTTACCTCCGTTCCGGATCGAAGAGCTTCAGGCCACCGCTTCGCAGTAGCCCGCCAGCGCATCTATCGCCGCGTCGATGTCGGACTCGTCGTGCTGGACCGAGATCGTCCACTGCTCCTCCTTGCCGGGGGTCTGGAAGATCCCCCGGTTCACGACCCAGTACCAGTACGCATCGAACAGCGAGTCGTCGAGCTGCTGGAAATCGCGGTAACGCTGCAGCGGCTTGTCCGAAAAGGTGATCGACCCCTTGCAGCCGAGATCGGTGGTCGTGGCGGGGATCCCCGCCTGGTCGAGCACCTTCTGGCACCCCGACGCCAAGCGGGTCCCGAGTTCGGCGAGGCGGCGATAGGCGCCGTCGTCGAGCACCTCGAGCAGGGTGGCACGAGCGGCAGCCATCGACAGCGGGTTGCCGTTGAAGGTTCCCAGTGCCGCGACTCCGTGCTCGATCTCGTCCATGATCTCGGCGCGGCCCCCGAAGGCACCGATCGGCGTGCCGCCTCCCAGGGCCTTGGCGAGACACACGAGGTCGGGCTGGACCCCGAAGTACTCGGTCGCACCGCCGGGAGCGACCGTGAGGCCGGTCTTGACCTCATCGAAGATCAGCACCACCCCGTAGCGGTCGCACAGCGCCCTCACCTGCTCGAGGTATCCGGGTTGGGGCATCACGATGCCGATGTTCATCATGATGGGTTCCATGATCAGGGCCCCGATCTCGTCGCCGTGCTCGGACAACATCGCCTCCAGCGCCGGGACGTCGTTGAAGGGCACCACCCAGGTGCTGTTGGCGGTGTCCTTGGGGATCCCGCGCGAGAAGGGCACCGACCACGGACGGTCGACCGGGCCCCCCGAGTCCATCGTCGGCACCACCGAGTACATCACCGCGTCGTGATGGCCGTGGTAGGAGCCCTCGATCTTGATGAGCACGTCCTTGCCGGCGGCGGCGCGTGCTATCCGCACCGCGTCCATCGTCGCTTCGGTGCCGGAGTTGGTGAAGCGGACCTTGTCGATCCCGAAGCGCCGGCACACCTCCTCGGCGACCTCAACCGCGGTCTCGGTGGTGGCCGCAAAATGCGTCCCGGTCGCGGCGGCACGCTCGATCGCCGCCCGCACCTTGGGATGGGCGTGCCCCACCACCATCGTCCCGAACCCGTTGTGATAGTCGACGTAGGTGTGACCGTCGACATCGGTCACCTTGCTGCCCCGGCCCGATGCGAGATAGATCGGATACGGGTCACCGGCCTGGAAGGAGGAG
This sequence comes from Actinomycetota bacterium, assembly GCA_902812355.1. Lineage (GTDB taxonomy): Bacteria > Actinomycetota > CADDZG01 > CADDZG01 > WHSQ01 > CADDZG01. The sequence goes on from CADDZG010000031.1 coordinate 4,137, forward strand.
GTGACCCCGAAGGGCATCGAGCGGTGAGCCCGCTCGTACAGGGCGCGCGACCTCGGGGTGCGCTCGCGGTAGGTGGCGATCTCCTGCTCCAGCACCTGCTGGGCCGCTCTGTCGATGGCATCTGTGGCCATCCCTATCCCTCCCTTGGGACTCGAGTCGGTGCGTTAACGGCGATGGTCTGAACCCGCTGGCGGCGGGATGCAACGACGTTGGCGACCGCGATCAGCACACCGCCGACGAATATCAGCGTGCCCATGACGAACACCTGCGGCGGTATGCCGACCTTGACCGCTCCCCAGATCCACAGGGGGAAGGTCAGGGTCTGGCCGTTGACGAAGCTCGTGATGATGAAGTCGTCGATCGACAGGGCGAAGCTCAAGAGGAAGGCGGAGATGACCCCGGGCATCAGCAGGGGCAGCGTTACCCGCCAGAACGTGACCCACGGCGTCGCCCCGAGGTCCTGGGCCGCTTCCTCGAGCGACGTGTCCACACCGGCGAGGCGCGCCCGTACGGTCACCACCACGAAGGCGATGTTGAACGCCACGTGGGTTATGAGGATCGTCCCGAAGCCACGGGGAATGTTGAGCAGGATGAAGAAGGACAGCAACGACGCACCGACCACGACCGAGGGCGCGGCGATGTCGGTGAAGACCACCAGGTCGGTAGCGCCGCGCCCCCGGTAGCGGTAACGGGACATCGCCAGCGCCATCGGGGTCCCCAGGGCGGTGGCGATCAGTCCCGACAGCACCGCGATCTCAAGCGATGTGATCAGTGCAGCCGTGAGATCGGAGAGGTCGAAGAGGTGCTTGTACCACTCGAGCGTGAAGCCCTGCCATGCGAAGGTCACGCGCTCGGCCGGAGCGCGGTTGAAGCCGTAGATGATCATGAACACGATCGGCACGACCGTGTAGATCATCATCAGCCAGAAATAGACGGTCAGGAGACCGCCCTTGCGTCCCCGGCGCCGGCGCTTCCGCGGAGCGGCCGCTCGCTCGGCCGCGATCGGCCGGTCCTCGGCCCGAGTGGCGACCGCGCTCACACGAACTCCTCGATGCTGCGCGTACCGAAGGTGCGCGCGTAGAGGTACATGCCGATCAGCATGGCCGCCATGAGGATCGTGGATAGCGCCGATGCCATCGGATAGTTGGAGTTCTCCAGGTACTGCGTCTGGATGATGTTGCCGATCATCGTGGTCGAGGGACCGCCGAGCAACGAGGCCGACACGTAGTCCCCCGTATTGGTCACGAAGATCAGCAGGATCCCGGCATAGACCCCCGCAGAGGACAGCGGCAGGATTACCCGCAGGAAGCGCTGGGTGCGGTTGGCGTAGAGGTCGGCGGCGGCCTCGATCACGCTGGGGTCGATCTTCTCCAGCGCCACGTATATCGGCAGAGCCATGAACGGCAGCTCGTTGTAGGTGAGCCCGGCGACCACCGCGTACGGGGTGGAAAGCACGTGCAGGCTCTGGGGAAGGAAGTGCCAGCTCTTGAGGGTGCCGAGCACGATCCCCTGGTCGGCAAGGATGAACTGCCATGCCAGCGTGCGGATCAAGAACGACACGAAGAAGGGCAACAGCACCAGCAACAGGTAGGTGGACTTATGGCGCCCTCCGTAGAACGCGATCCAGTAGGCGATCGGATACATCAGCACCAGCGACAGCACGGTCGAGATGCTCCCGTAGATGAACGACCGCACGAACTGGGCATGGTAGGTGCGCACTGCGTCCACGTACTCGGAGAAATGCCACGTGAGCGCGTAGCCCTTGATCGGGTTGCCCGTCTGCAGCGACACCGACAGGATGGCCACCAGCGGCACCAAAAAGAAGACGAGCAACCACAGCCCGCCGGGGAAGCTCAGCAGGTACGGAGCCAGGCGCTTACGCAGGCCGAGGCTCAGGACTGGATGATCGGATCGAACGTGTTGTTCCACTCGTTGTAGTCGTGGAAGCCCTTGAACGTGTAGTAGTCGTGGAACTTCGATTCCATCTCGGCCGTAGGGAACACCAGGGGGCTGTTGGCAACGGTCTTGTCTCCCAGCTTGTTGGCGATGATCTCCCTAGCCTTGGGAACCGGGCAGATGTACCACACCCAGTCCTCGATCATCGCTTCGATCTTGGGCTGGTAGTAGAAGTTCATCCACTCGATCGCGTCGACGGGATGCGCTGCGTGCATCGGGATCATGCAGTTGTCGTGCCAGCTCATCACGCCCTCTTCGGGCACGACGAAGCGCAGATGTGGATACCCGGAGTTCTGGGCCTGGAAGACGTCGCCCGACCACGCCTGGGTGATCCACGTGTCGCCGTCCTCGAGGGCCTTGATGTAGCTCTGGTCGTAGTACTGGCGGACGATGCCCTGGTCGCGTTGCTTGGTGAGCTCCGCGGCGGCCTTCTTCCAGTCGGCCGGGGTCGACTTCGCCGGGTCGACGCCGATCTTGAGCAGTCCCACCGACCCGAGCTCGGTGTTGTCGCTCATCATCCCGACCTTGCCCTTGAACGCCGGATCCCACAGGTCGTTGACCGAGGTGATCTTGCGCTTGGTCTTGGTCGGGTCGTAGGCGATGCCGGTGAGCCCCGACTGCCACGTCACCGTGTAGCGGTTGCCGGGGTCGTAGTTGGGGCTCTTGACCGAGGGGCTCGCGTACTTGAAGAAGTTCGGCAGCCGCGAGTGATCGAGCGGGATCAGCCACCCGTTGTCGATCAGCTGGGTGAGCTCCCATCCGTTGGTCATGACGATGATGTCGTAGCCGGTCGGCTGCCCCGCCTTGAGCGACGGCGCGATCTTGGCGTAGAAGGGCGCGTTGTTCTGGATCACCGGCTCGTAGTTCACCTTGATGCCGGTCTGCTTCTCGAACAGCTCGAGACTCGGGTGCTTGCCGTGCTTGGTGTCGATGTAGTAGGGCCAGTTGGCGAAATCGAGCTGCCCGGTCTTGTGCTGCTGGGACCACCACTTGGCCCAGTCCTTGCCCTTGTTCTTGGCCGCCTGCTGGCGCGTGCCCGACACCCCACAGGCCGCGAGCAAGGCTCCGAGCCCGAGCGCCCCGGCCCCCGCGGCGCCGACCCGCAGGGCCTCCCGCCGGGACATCCTCCGCTGGGTCAGACCCCGCAGCAACGCGGGATCCAAGCCGTCATCGTGGCTCATCGTCTCCCACCCCTTCTTCGTCGTTGACCACGAACGTGTGCTCCGGATCCCATACCAGCCGCACCCTGTCCCCGGGGGAGAAATCGCGGCGAGTTCCGACGTTCTGCGCGTACACGCGCAGCGGGGTTCCGCCCGGCCCCTCGATCTCGTACTGGTGACCGACGCCGATGAAGGTCGCCATGCGCAACAGGCCGTCGACGTGGTTGGCGCCGGGGGGCACGGGGTCGTCGGGCGGCTGCAGGGTGATCTTCTCGGGCCTCACGCCGAGCTTGACCCGGGCACCGGTGCCGTTGAAGCGGTGCTCGGGGATCGCTGCAAGCGAACCTCCCTCCAGGGCCACGGCCACGAGGCCCGAGGAGCGGTCCTTGACCTCGCCCGTGAGGAGGTTCGACGCACCGAGGAATCCGGCCACGAACTCGGTGGCCGGATGCTCGTAGACCGTCTCGGGATCGCCGACCTGTTCCACCCGCCCGTCGCGCATCACCGCGAGACGGTCCGACATCGTCATGGCTTCTTCCTGGTCGTGGGTCACGTATAGGAAGGTGATACCGACCTCTTCCTGGATGCGCTTGAGCTCGAGCTGCATGCGCTTGCGGATCTTGAGGTCCAAGGCCCCGAGCGGCTCGTCCAGGAGCAGCACCTGGGGGCTGTTGACCAGGGCGCGGGCAAGCGCGACGCGCTGCTGCTGGCCGCCGGACAGCTGGCTCGGCTTGCGTCTCTCGTAGCCGGACAGGGCCACGAGATCGAGGGCATCGGCGACACGCCGCTTGATCTCATCCTTGGGTAGCTTCTTGCGCCGCAACCCGAAGGCGACGTTCTCGAAGACGTCGAGGTGCGGGAACAGCGCGTAGGACTGGAACACCGTGTTGACGTCCCGGCGGTAGGGAGGCAGACCGGTGACGTCGCGCCCGCTGAGCAGGACGCGGCCCTCGGTAGGCTCCTCGAAGCCTCCAATCATCCGCAGCGTGGTGGTCTTGCCGCATCCCGACGGCCCGAGCAGGCTGAAGAATTCCCCGGGGGCGACGTCGAGGTCGAGCGATTCGACCGCCACGACCTCGGCGAAGACCTTGCGCAGGCCCCTCAGGCTGACGTGGCCTTCGGTGCGGTCCGCCGCGTCCATCACACCTGCGTCCCCGCCCATCGCAGCGCGTCGACGAGCACGTCGAGCCCGCGCTCGAGCTCGCCGTCTTCTATCACCAGCGGCGCAAGCAGGCGGATCACGTTGTCGAAGGTCCCGGCCTTGAGCACGAGGACCCGTTCCTCGAAGCAGCGTCGGATCACCGCATCGGCGAGAGCCTTGGCCGGCTCCTTGGTCACCGGATCGGTGACCAGCTCGATGCCCACCATCGGGCCGAGGCCACGCACCTCTCCGATTGCAGGGACCTCGTCCACCAGCGGGTCGAGACGCGCACGGATCCGCTCGCCCTGGCGCCGGGCGCGCTCGAGGAGGTCGCCCTCGGTGAGCTCGGCGATCACCGCCAGCGCCGCGGCGCACGCCACCGGGTTGCCTCCGTAGGTGCCCCCGAGGCCTCCCACGTGGACCGAGTCCATGACGTCGGCGGGTCCGGTGACCGCGGAGATCGGCAGCCCCGCCCCCAGCGACTTGGCGGTGGTGACGATGTCGGGCACCACGCCGTAGTGCTCGATCGCCAGGATCCGCCCGGTGCGCCCCATCCCGGCCTGTACCTCGTCGTCGACGTAGAGGATGCCGCGCTCGGTGCAGATCTGCCGCAGCGCCGGCAGGTACTCCGGCGGCGGGACGATGAAACCGCCTTCTCCCGCCACCGGCTCGACCACGAGGCAGGCGATGCGCTCGGCACCGATCTCGCTGTCGATCCGGTCGGCAACCGCCCCGGCACAGGCCACGCCGCACCCGGGGTAGCGCAGCCCGAGGGGACAGCGGTAGCAGTACGCGTAGGGGGCCCGGTAGACCTCGGGGGCGTAGGGCCCGAAGCCGGCCCGGTAGGGCATGTGTTTGGCGGTCAGGGTCATGGCCATCGCCGTGCGCCCGTGGAACGCGTGGGTCAGGGCCACGACGCCGTCCCGCCCGGTCGCGTAACGGGAGATCTTGACCGCGTTCTCGACCGCCTCGGCACCCGAGTTGGCGAGCATCGTCTTGTTCGGCCCGGGGGCCGGCACGAGCTCGTTGAGGGCTTCGGCAAGGGCGACGTAGCCCTCGTACATCGACACGTGGAAGCATTCGTGCAGGAAGGCATCGACCTGAGCGTGCACCGCTTCGAGCACGCGCGGGTGGGCCCTGCCGATGTTGAGGACGCCGAGCCCGCCGGCCAGATCTATGAAGACGTTGCCGTCGACGTCGACGAGCTCGGCGCCACGCCCGGAGGCGACGAAGATCGGAGCGGTGTTGAACACGGCACGCGGCACCGCGGCCTCCCGCCGCTTGGTCAACTCGGTCGAGTTCGGGCCTACCGGCCCGGCACCGTTCGCTCCCGACAAGTCAGCCTGTCCCTCCACCGCCGCGCACGCTAACCACGGCTGCGCGACCGTGCTTCATCCATCTCGGATATACAGCGCCGGTGCGGTTGTACAGTTCGTCCATGGGGATCAGGGTGCGCGAGCTCGTGACCCGCGCCGAGCTCGGGCTCGAGCTGGTCGGCGGGCGCTCTGGGGCCGAGCGCGAGGTCGTGTGGGTCCATACCTCCGAGCTCCCGGATCCGACCCCGTGGTTGAGTGGAGGCGAGCTGCTGCTAACCACGGGGATGCGCCTGAACGCCGGGTCGGCCCGCCGCCGCTACCTGCGGCGACTCGCCGCCGCCGGCCTCGCCGGGCTCGGGTTCGGCACCGGCTTCGGCTTCGACGAGGTCCCCGGCGACCTCTGCGAGGAGGCCGACGAGCTCGCCTTCCCGGTGCTCAAGGTGCCCTACGAGACGCCCTTCATCGCGATCTCCAAGGCGGTGTCCTCCGCGCTCACTGCCGAGCGCACCCGGGAGCTCGAGCGCTCCCTACGCCTCAACCAGAGGCTCACCGGTGCTATGGCGCTGGGAGCCGGCGCCGCCGACCTCCTCGACGAGGTGGCCGCGGAGAGCGGGGCGTGGCTAGTGCTGTTCGACCTCAGGGGGGAGGTGATCGCGACGTCTCCCGAACCGGCCCCCCTAGATCCCGCCGGGCTGTGGGCCGAGCTCCCGCCAATTGCCACCGCGCCGGAGGCTCGATCACCGTCGGCCCACGTCGAGCCCGGCGGCAGCTGGGTGGCCTTGCCGGTGACCGCGGCGGGACGCAAGGAGGCGGTCCTGGTGCTCGGTCGCCCCGGTCGTCTGAGCCCCGCCGAACGGGCCGCGGCCCGCGACGCCGCTAACGCCATGGGGCTTTTGCTCACCTCCCGCCGGGCGATCGCCGACGCCGAACGGCGGGTGGCGGGCGACGTGATCGGCGAAGCCCTGGCCGGCGCGCTCGGGGGCCCGGCACTGGCCCGGCGGCTCGAGCTCCTCGGCTTCCCGCCGGGGGGCCGCGCCTACGTGCTGGTGGCCGAGCCGCACCCCCCGGCCGGCGACCTCGACGAGATCGCCGGCCGCATCGAAGCTGCGCTCACGGCACGCACCCGGGTGCGGGTCGCGGCCGTCGCCGACCACCTCGTGCTGCTCGCCCCCCACCCCGGCCCCGACCGTCTGGCCGAGACCGTCGCCGACCTGCTCGCGCGCGAGGGGATCGCTGCGCGCATCGGGGTCGGACGCAGCGCTGCACCGGTCGAGCTGCGCGACTCCTACCGCGCCGCCCGGCTGGCTCTGCGCGGGGCTCCGCGAGAGGCGATCGCTCGCGCCGACGACCCCTCCTCCTACGGCGTCCTGCTCGGCTCGTGCCCTCCGCCGCTGCTCGAGGGCTACGTCGACGGCGTGCTCGGCCCGCTGCGCGACTCGCCCGTTCTGGTGGCCTCGGTCCGGGCGTTCGTGGAAGCAGGAGGGCGCTGGGAGGTCGCCGCTCGCCGCCTCGGGGTGCACCGCCACACCCTGCGCTACCGCGTCGGCAAGGCCGAAGACCTGCTCGGGCGCGATCTGTCCTCGCCCGACGACCGCTTCGAGGTATGGATGGCCCTCAAGGCCGCCGACGCGGCGCACGGCGGCGGTCCCGCCTGAAGGCCGGGCCGGCGCGCGCGGTGCGATGATGCGGGCCGTGAGGGTCAACCGCGCCACCGAACCGGCCTACGCCGGCGCCGGCACCTTCGAGAAGGTTCCCCTGGCCCTGAGCCGCGACGACATCGCCGGGGCCGACGTGGCCATCCTCGGCGCGCCGATGGACGACATGGTGTCCAACCGTCCCGGGGCCCGCTTCGGTCCCCGGGCGATCCGCTGCGCCTACGAGGGTGAGGGGGACCCGAGGCGCTGGCACCTCGATCTCGGGGTCGACCCCTTCGCCGAGCTCAGGATCGTCGACGCCGGGGACGCCGAGGTCGTTCCCGGGGACGCGATCCGCAGCCACGGGGCGATCGAAGCTCTGGTGGCAGAGGTGGTGGGGGCCGGGGCGGTGCCGGTGGTGCTCGGCGGCGACCACTCGATCGCCCTGCCCGACATCAGGGCGACGCTGGCCGCGCACCGGCACGGGTCGGTGGTGGTGGTGCAGTTCGACTCCCACGCCGACACCGCCACCGACATCGGGGGGGTCACCCACTCGCACGGCAGCCCCTTCCGCCACCTCGTCGATCGCGGGCACCTCCCCGGGGATCGGCTGATCCAGGTCGGACTGCGCGGCTACTGGCCGTTCCCGGCCGAGCTCGACTGGGCCCGGGGTGCCGGGGTGCGCTGGCACCGCATGGAAGAGGTGCGCCGGCGCGGCCTCGATGCGGTCCTGACCACCGTGCTCGAGGAGGCGGACGGCGCCGACGCCCTGTACCTGTCGGTCGACGTCGACGTCCTCGATCCCGCGTTCGCGCCGGGTACCGGGACGCCGTGCTCCGGGGGAATGACGACCTACGAGCTGCTGCACGCGCTGCGGACCCTGGTGCTGGCGATGCCGCTCGCGGGGCTCGAGGTGGTCGAGGTCAGCCCGCCCTACGACCACGCCGGCATCACCGCCCTGGCCGCCCACGACGCGGTGCTCGAGGTCCTGTCGGCCGAGGCCCTGCGGCGCAGCGGCCGCGATCCCGATCCCCAGGACCCGGACTGAGGCTCAGGGCTCGCTCTCGCTCCACGACCGAGCCCGATCCACCGCTTGCAGCCAGCGGCGGTAGAGGCGCTCGGCTTCGCCCGGATCGAGCGCGGGTTCGAAACGCCGGGCCGGACGCCACAGCGACGCGACCTCGTCGCGGCCCGACCACAGCCCGGTGGCGATCCCGGCGAGGAACGCCGAGCCTAGTGCGGTGGTCTCGGTTACCTCGGGCACCTGCACGGGAACCTGCAGCACGTCCGCCTGGAACTGCATGAGGAAGCCGTTGGTCACCGCCCCGCCGTCGGCTCGCAGCTCCCGCACGGCAATCCCGGCATCGCGTTCCATCGCCATCGTGACGTCGCGCGTCTGGTAGGCGATCGCCTCGAGGGCAGCGCGCGCGAGGTGGGCGCGTCGCGTCCCGCGGGTGAGCCCGACGATCGTGCCCCGGGCGTAGGGGTCCCAGTGCGGTGCCCCTAGCCCGGTGAGGGCGGGCACGAAGTAGACGTCGTCGTTGCCCGCCACGCTGCGGGCGAGGTCTTCGGTCTGCGCCGCGGCATCCACGATGCCGAGCATGTCGCGCAGCCACTGCACCGCAGCTCCGGTGACGAAGATCGAGCCCTCGAGCGCATACGTCGCGGGGTCGTCCTCGAGCCCGCAGGCGACCGTGGTCAGCAGGCCATGCTCGCTGCGGACCGCTACGGGCCCGGCGTTCATGAGCACGAACGATCCGGTCCCGTAGGTGTTCTTGGCCATGCCGCGCTCGTGACAACCCTGGGCGAACAGTGCCGCCTGTTGATCGCCGGCGATCCCGGCTATCGGCACGCGCGCTCCAAGGAAGCACTCCGGGTCGGTCTCCGCCACGACGCCCGAGCTCGGACGGACTTCCGGCAGCACCGCGGCCGGCACGCCGAAGAGCTCCAGCAGCCCCTCGTCCCACCGGCGCTCGTGGATATCGAACAACAAGGTGCGCGACGCGTTGGTGACGTCGGTGACGTGCGTCCGGCCCCCGGTGAGCCGGTGGATCAACCACGAATCGATCGTGCCGATAGCGAGCTCGCCGGCCTCGGCACGGTCTTCGAGCCCACCCCGGTCGAGCAGCCACGCGATCTTGGTGGCCGAGAAGTAGGGATCGAGGACGAGCCCGGTGCGGGCCCGTACCACGTCCTCGTGGCCTTGCTCCCGCAGGCGGTCGCACATGCCCGCGGTGCGCCTGTCCTGCCACACGATCGCCGGAGCCAGCGGCTCCCCGCCGGAGCGGTCCCATGCCACCACCGTCTCGCGCTGGTTGGTTATGCCGATCCCGGCCACATCGCCCGCCGTGAGCCCGGCGGCTGCGATCGCTTCACCTGCGACCCCCACCGACACACGCCAGATCTCTTCCGGGTCGTGCTCGACCCAACCGGGCCGCGGGTAGTGCTGCTCGAACTCCGAGTACGCACGGCCGGCGATGCGGGCATCACGATCGAACACGATCGCGGTCGTGCCGGTGGTGCCCTGATCGATCGCGAGCACGTGCTGCTTGCTCATCCTTCCCCTCCCGTGTCGGCGACCCACCCGTGACAGAATGATCCCAGGCGCCCGTAGCTCAGCTGGATAGAGCGTCGGACTTCTAATCCGAGGGTCGGGGGTTCGAGTCCCTCCGGGCGCGCGACCCGTGTGTTCTGTTCCGGGTGATGCTTTGACACTCCGGCGTCACCTGATCGTTTACGCGGGTCCACCTGATGGTTCACGGTTGCCCGAGACGCAGGGTGGGCGTCGCACGCGCCCCCGCGGCACCAAGGCGTCCGAGGCCCCAGTTGTCCTCTATGAACCGCAACAGCGAGAAGTGATCGAGGCGGGTGGCGACGCGCGTGTGGCGCGGCGCTCCGGGCCCCGCGATCACCGTGGCGATGCGCCCGCCGCGTGCCAACCGGCAGCAACCGGTGTCGCCCTCACCTTCATCGTAGGTGACGACCAGCACCCCGTTGTGCCCGAGCCCGGACAAGATCCGTGGCACCCAGCGCGCCAGGAACCGGTCTCCGGTGGACACGGGGCAGTCGTGCGTGTCGGCACACAGACCCGGCGTCACGAACGCGAACGGCGGCAGGCGCCGGGCCTGCAGGTCGCGCGCCAGCCGTGCGAGCGGCACGATGCGCCGGCAGCGCTGCGCGTCGCGGCGGATGTCGTCGAAGTACATGAACGGGTCGTGACGCCTCACGTAGTTGCGGTACTGCACCCCGGTGAAGCAGGGATGGGGCAGGTCCTGCATATAGGCCTTCCAGCCGATCCCGACGCGCTCGAGTTGATCCACGAGGTTGTAGGCGCCGACGAAGCAATCCGTGCAGTCCGAGGTGCGGCCGAAGGTCGATCCCCCGATCAGAGCGAGGTAGTTCGGCAGCGAGGGATGCGTGATCGCATACATGTGGGTGAGCAGCGTGTAGCGGCGGGCCAGCGAGTTCGTGTAGGGCGCATCCGGAGAGCCGATCACACTCGAGTAGTCCTTGTTCTCCATCACGAGGACGACGATGTGGGCCAGGGGCTGGGCGGCGCCGTGGTGCGCCACCGGGGGACCGGGTGTCTCTGTAGCTCGTCTCGGCAACGCCACCGAGCTGCCGCAGGCCGCGGCCAGCAGGCCGACGACGGCGAGCCCCGCCGCCGCGCGCACCCGGCGCGTGAGCCGAACGGCCGCTCCTCGAGTCGTGGCCATGTCCGCAACCTACGGCGGTGGGGCGCCCCGGTTCGCCGCGGCAGCCCCCGGACGCCCGAGAGACCCAGGGATCAGCCGGCGACGCCCCCGGACCGATGGGTGCTGCCGCCGCCGCGGCCCACCGGCAACGCGGAGCCCGCCTTCCACTGCTGCCACGACAGGTTCCAGTCCGCCATCCCGGGATCGGACAGCAGAGGCGGGTTGGGTGAGTTCAGGATCTCGACCACGTCGCCGATCTGGCTAAAGCCGTAGAACCAGCGGGCGTTGGCGGTGGATACGTTCACACAACCGTGGCTTACGTTGGCGACGCCCTGATCGGCGACCGACCACGGAGCTGCGTGCACGAACTCCCCGGAGTTGGAGATGCGCACGTCCCAGTAGACCTTCTCGTAGTACCCGTCGGGGCTGTTGCGTGGGATGCCGACGGTGGCCGAGTCCATGATGACCTCGGGCGACTTGCTGAGAGTGATGTGGATACCGCCGTGCGTGGGGTACTGGGTGCGTCCCGTGGACACGGGGATCGTGCGCACCACCGTGCCGTTGTCGCGCACCACCATCTCGTGGGTATCGACGTTCACGACGCTCACGTGCGCGTCGCCTATCGAGAACGAGATGCGATGGGTCCCGTCCATCCATCTCCCCGCCAGCCAGCGATGGCCGAGCCGTGCGGTAACGCTCACGTGCGTGTGGGCCGGCCAAAACGAGCGCGGCCGGTAGTGCACAACGTTGTCGCCGAACCAGTGCCAGGCGCCGGTGACCGGGCGGCTCGTACGCACGACGAGCCGGCGCTGCACCGCGGCTCGGTCGGTGACCGGCTGATTGAACACGATCGCCACCGGCTGACCGACGCCGTAGGTGCCCCCGTCGGGCCCCATCGTGAGCTGCAGCAGCGAGTTCGCACTCGACACCCGGATATGCACCGGAGAAACCCGCCGCAGCTGGTGACGGGCATCGCGCGCTCTCGCCCGGACCCTCAGCATCGTCCCGGCGGGGGGCGGGCCGAAGCTGCGCCAGCCCAATCCGTGCTGCACCACGCGGCCCCCCAGGCGATGCCCGGGACAGGCCCCGCAGCCAACCCGCACCTTGGTGAGGCGGCCGCGGGCAACCGCCAGTTCGACCGGCGCCGCCGGGTTGAGGTGACCTGCATGGGCATGCAGGAAGCGCACCGCCGGGCGCGGCGCCGGCGGTGCGCTTCCTG
>CADDZG010000032.1 GCA_902812355.1 Actinomycetota bacterium
GTCGTAGACGACCTCGAGCGGGGACGCGTGGACCTCGGCGCCGGGATGACGCCGTTGCGCCCGGCGCCCCGGCTGGCCGCGGTGCTCGGGCTGCGCCGACTGTGGCTCAAGCTCGACGCCGCCAACCCCACCCACTCCTTCAAGGACCGGGTGGTCTCGGTCGCCCTCAGCGCGGCGCGCGCCTTCGGGTTCGAAGTCGCGGCGTGCGCCTCGACCGGAAACCTCGCCAACGCGGTCGCCGCCCACGCCGCGGTGGCGGGCATGGGAAGCGTGGTGCTCGTGCCCGAGGGCCTCGAGAGCGGCAAGATCGCCGCCACCGCGGTCTACGGAGGCCGGCTGATCGCGGTCCGTGGTTCCTACGACGACGTCAACCGCCTGTGCATCGAGCTCGCGTCCGAGCGCGACTGGGCCTTCGTCAACGTGAACCTGCGTCCCTACTACGCGGAGGGCTCCAGGACACTGGCCTTCGAGATTGCCGAGCAGCTCGGGTGGCGGGCCCCCGATGCCGTGGTCGCGCCGATGGCGTCGGGGTCGATGCTCACCAAGGTAGCCAAGGGCTTCAGGGACCTACACCGGGTGGGACTGTTGGCGGACGAGCCGCGCGTGACCATGTACGGGGCCCAGGCGGCGGGATGCGCCCCGATCGCCGGCGCGTTCGTCGAGGGCCGCGACGAGATCACCCCGGTGCGCCCGAGCACGGTGGCCCGCTCTCTGGCGATCGGCAACCCCGCCGACGGCTACTACGCCCTGCGAGAGGTGCGCGCCGGCGGGGGCGCGATGGCGGTGGTGCCGGAGGACGAGGTCGCCGAAGGGATCCGTCTGCTGGCGCGTACCGAGGGCCTGTTCACCGAGACCGCCGGTGGCGTGACGGTGGCGGGCCTGCGGGCCCTCGTACGCGACGGGGCGCTCGCCCCCGAGCGTGAGACGGTCGCGCTGTTGACCGGGACCGGGCTCAAGACCCTCGAGGCGCTGGCCCCGGCGCGGCCGACCGGCGTGGTGGCCCCCTCGATAGACCGGGTCGAAGCGCTGCTGAGCGAGGAGGTGGGCCGGTGACCGGCGTGTTGTCGGCGTGAGCGTATCGGTGAGGATCCCGACGCAGCTGCGCAACCTCACGCAAGGGGCGGCCGAGGTCGAGGCGGCGGGGGCGAGCGTGGCCGAGGTGATCGACGACCTCGAACGCCGCTACCCCGGGCTCAAGCGCAGGCTCCTCGCCGACGACGGCAGCCTGCGGCGCTTCGTCAACGTCTACGTCGGCGACGAGGACGTGCGCTTCCAGCAGGGGCTCGCGACCCCGGTGCACGACGGCGCCAGGATGTCGATCATCCCGTCGGTGGCAGGCGGTGCCTGAGCCGGGCGCGGCAGGGCCGAAGCCACGGGGCCGCCGCCCCGTCGCGCCCCCCCGGTAACCTCTGGGCCAGTGAGGCGTCCTAACCATCGCCGGCACGCCGAGCCCCGGCCGCTCGTCTCCGAGGAGGTCGTGGCCCGCGCTCGGAAGGGCGACGAGGCCGCATGGGCCGAGCTGGTCGAGGCGACGTACCGGGAGGTGTACACGCTGTGCCTGCGGATCCTGCGGGATCCCGACGAGGCTGCGGATGCGACCCAGGAGGCCTTCGTCAGGGCATGGCGGGGCCTGCGGGGCTTCCGCGGGGATGCGAGGTTCACGACCTGGCTGTACCGCGTCGCCGCCAACGCCGCGTTATCCCGCCACCGCTCCCGCAGGCGCCGCCGGGAGCACGAGACCGGAGGTGGCGATGAGGTGCTCGCACAGATCGCAGGTGAGGTTTCCACGGAGGCCGCGGCCGGCGCGCGCGTCGAAGCCGGACGCCTGCTCGCGGCCCTTGAGCGGCTGCCCGAGCCCTACCGCACCGCGGTGACGCTGAGGGACGTGTACGGGTTGCCGATCGAGGACATCGCGGCGCGCACCGGGGTGACGGAGACCGCGGCCAAGGTGCGGATTCACCGGGGCCGCAAGAAACTGAGGGACGAGGTCTATCCGCATGGGAACGCATAGGGACCCGAGGTCGCTCACCTGTGCCGAGGCTCGGGCGATGTTGCCGGCGGTGGCGCGCGAGGGCGGCGCGACGCTCAACCTCCGCCGCCACCTCGCGTCCTGCTCCCGGTGCCGCGACGAGCTCGCGACCTACGAGGCGCTCGTCGACCGCCTCGGCGGTCTGCGATCGGTCACCGCCGAACCACCCCCCGGCCTTCTCCCGGCGCTGATCGCGATCCCCCAGCGGGGTCCGGCCGAGCGCGTGCGCAGCCACGTCGAGATCCATCGACGGGCCTATCTCGGAGGCGCGGTTGCTGCCTTGGTGGCCGCAGCCGGTGCCTTCGTCGTGCACCAGCACGTCCGCCGGCCGGCCCCCGCGTGAGCGCCGTCACGGGTGTGCGGCGGGGGCCGGGGCGCCCTACACTGGGTCCGCCTAGGGCGGTAGCTCAGTTCGGTAGAGCGCTGGTCTCCAAAACCAGTGGTCGGGGGTTCGAGTCCCTCCCGCCCTGCGGGGAGAAGCGCCGGTCAGGGGTGCGAGCAAGGTTCGCAGCATGACCGATCGGCGCGCCACTGCCGCCAACACACGTGCGCGTATCGGTCGTCGGTGCCCGTCACGCGCACGCCGTCGGATGCCGGGAGCTGCGTCCAAGCGCTGCGATGCTCCGTAGACGACCCGTACATGCCCGGAGGCAACGCACGCGGAAGGTGTGGGTCAGCGCGGCGGGGTCCAGCCGGGATCGCGTCCGAACCACCCCGCCAGGCGGTCGTAGACCGGGGCATCTGCCGCGACCGGAACCTCGGCGGCGAAGGCCTTGTCCGGCCCCCTGAAATCCGGCGTCAGCATCCTCTGCGACCACTCGAGGGCGCGCTCCGCGGGGGCGGGATCGAGCACCACGTCCTGACCGCTGCCCCGGGCGATGTCCCACGCGTGCATCGTCGCTTCCGCGATATGCAGGTCAAGGCGGGCCCGTAGCGGGGATCCGCCGCCGGGTCCCGGCACCTCGCGCTCGAGGTCGTCCTGGGATACGTGGCGCCACGCCTGCAGCAACCCGTCGCACCGGGCTCGGACCAGGCCCGGCAGATCGTCGCCATCGTCGTCGTCCGGCGGGGGCGAGCCGGTCACGGTCGCGATGAAGCGCCCGAGGCTGTCGGCGACGTGCTGGGTCAGCGTCGCGACGTCCCAGTGCTCGCACGGTGTCGGTGAGTCCCAGCGATCGTCGGGCACCCCTTCGACGACGTTGCCGAGCTGCTCGAGGGCCCGCGCCAGCGTGGCGATGTCGCGATTCGCGGCGCTCATGAGAGCGGCATTCTACTGACATCTTCGCCGCGACCCGTGGCGGTCGCGGGGGCCAGGCGACCGGGGAAGAAGGAGCGCGCCGAGGCGATCAGGTCGGCCACGGGCGGCCACCACGGCCCCTGCCCGAGCCGGGGCAGGAGGTCGAGCACGCGCTGCGCGTCCGAAGCCGCCGAGGTGCCGGTGGCGACGCTCGCCACGCGAGCCGGGCGCAGGGAGGCGAGGACGCCGAGGTGGAAGTCGTGTTCGTGCGGCGCCGGCGTGTCTCCAGCGGCATTGGGTGCGGATGTGAGCACGATGTAGTAGTCGGGCAGGGGATCGCGCCCGCGCGCCGTGTCGAGCAGCTCGGCGGCGGCCCGCTCGAAGCCGTCGGGGCCGGCCCCCGACCACGTGCGGTGCCACTGCCGGGCGACCTCCTGCAGGGGATCGGCCGGCACCAGCGCGTACGGCGCGACGACGCCCTCGGTCCTCTCGAGCGCCCGCAGGGCGGCTGCGGTCCCGCCGTCCTCGGGGGTGATGAGGGTGACGTTGCGGGCACGGCCCGCGGCTTCGACGACACCGGGGCGCACCTCTCCGACCACCGCCACCACGGTCGCGGCTCCGCGCCTCATCGCCGTCTCAGCGGGGAGCTTCGATGCAACGGCAGCCGTGCGGCCCGACCGTCGCCGCGTGCTCGGTGCCGGGCGGGATGTCGAGCCGGTCCCCGGGTTGCAGCTCGAAGTCGCCGTGGCGCGTGTGGAAGGTGATGCTGCCTTCCTCGCAGTACAGGACCTTGTGGTAGCTGTGCGAATGCCACCCGTAGGTGTCGCCGGGGGCGTTGCCCCAGCGCCGCGGCGTGAGGCCCTCGGCCGAGAAGCGGTCCTCGATCTCCCGTGGGGACGGCGGGGGCCCGGTGTTGGGGGTTCGCGTCGCGCTCACCCGCCCACCTCCCGTTCGAACTCGGGGAAGTAGCGTCCGATCACCGACACGTCGAAGGACGCGAGGATCGACTCCTTGGGCTCGCGCGCCAGCAGGAAGTCGAAGCAGCGACGCACCACGCTCTCCGGATCCTCACCCGTACGCTGCAGCCGCCGCAGATCGGCGGGCGCGAGCGTGACCTCGTGCTCGCTCGACGAGGTCCCCTCGGCGACGCGCACGAGGAAGCTCAGGCGGCCGTCGTCCCGATCGGGGCGCCGGGTGACGTCGACCTCGTGTCCCACGCGCTGCCCTCCTCGTGGGGGTGCCGGGGCCGCGGGGCGCGGGCCCCGGGGACGATCGTGCCACGCGATCATCGTGCAGCGGGCACGCCCTCGTCGGCACTGCGGCGCCGTGCTAGTCTGTGTGGCGTTCCCCCGAGCCCGGACCCTTGCCGAACGCGTCCCGGGCCGATGGAAAGGATGCGCAGGTGAACAGGCAGTTCAGGCGGGCGGCCCAGCGGCAGGAGTCCCAGCGCCGGGTGGCGCCCAGGCCGCAGCCGAGGCAGCCGGGCGCGCCGGGCACGCGCAGTCGTACGAAGCCGCGGCAGTTCCTCAAGGAGGTCGTGGCCGAGCTGCGCAAGGTCGCGTGGCCGAACCGCGATGAGCTGACCGCCTACACGCTGGTCGTGTTGGTGAGCGTGCTGATCATCACCGCGGTGATCTGGGTGATGGACTGGGTGTTCTCCAAGGCGATCGTGGCGCTGTACGGGATGCACTGACGAGCTGGAGATGGACGTTCACACGATGCAGGCACACGACGACGACACGACACGGAACCGATCCGGCGCAGAGCCGGCCGAGGGGGCGGTGAGCGCGCAGGCGACACCCGCGACCGGCGAGCGGGCGGCGGGCGAGCTCGGCCTGAGCGACGAGGTCGATACCGAGACCGCGACCGGCGAGACCCCGTCGCCGGACGCGGCGCCCGAGCCGGCCGTGCGGCGCGAGGCCGCGGCCGAGGAGGAGCCCGAGGACGAGGTGGCCGCGTACGAGCAGGTGATCCCGCCGACCGAGAGGCCCGGCGACTGGTTCGTGATCCACACCTACTCGGGTTACGAGAACAAGGTCAAGGCGAACCTCGAGTCGCGCATCCAGTCCATGAACGTCGAGGACAAGATCTTCGAGGTCGTGATCCCCATGGAAGACGTCATGGAGATCAAGCAGGGGCGCAAGCAGATCGTGCAGAAGAAGGTCTTCCCCGGCTACCTGCTGTGCCGCATGTACCTCGACGACGATTCGTGGTACGTCGTGCGCAACACTCCGGGCGTGACCGGCTTCGTCGGCTCTGGCGCCAAGCCCACGCCCCTGTCGGACCGGGAGGTCAACCGCATCCTGCAGGTCAAGCCCGAGGACCGCAAGAAGCTCAAGCCGCGCGTCGAGTTCGAGGAGGGCGAGAGCGTGCGGGTCACCTCGGGGCCCTTCGCCAACTTCACCGGCTCGGTGTCGGAGATCAACGTCGACCAGTCCAAGCTCAAGGTGCTGGTCAATATCTTCGGCCGGGAGACCCCGATCGAGCTCGAGTTCGACAAGGTCGCCAAGCTCTAGCCCAGCACAGGAGACGAGGTTCGATGAGACAACAGGGAGGCGGCGGAGGAGGTCGCCGCAGACGCGTGGCGCAGATCCTCAAGCTGCAGATCCCCGCCGGCCAGGCGACGCCCGCCCCGCCGGTGGGGCCGGCGCTCGGCCAGGCCGGCATCAACATCATGGAGTTCTGCAAGCAGTACAACGCCGCGACGCAGGCGCAGACGGGCACGATCGTGCCGGTCGAGATCACGGTATACGAGGACCGCTCCTTCGACTTCGTCACCAAGACCCCTCCGGCCGCGGTGCTGCTGCGGGAGCGGGCAGGGGTCGAGAAGGGGTCGGCCGAGCCCAACCGCAGCAAGGTGGGCACGATCACCCGGGAGCAGCTGCGGGAGATTGCCGAGATCAAGCTGCCCGACCTCAACGCCAACGACGTCGAGGCCGCGATGAAGATCGTGGAGGGTACCGCCCGCTCGATGGGCATCACGGTCGGCTGACGCCGTCCGCAGGTGGGAGGCGGGTCCGCCCGCCGTCGAGACCACACGGAGGTAGACATGGCCAAGGTTGGTAAGCGGCTGCGCCGGGCCGCGTCCCAGGTCGATCGCACCCGGCTGTACACGCCGGCCGAGGCGGTGCGCCTGCTCAAAGAGCTGCCCGGAGCCAACTTCGACGAGACCGTCGAGCTCAACGTGCGGCTGGGGGTCGATCCCCGGCGCGCCGACCAGATGGTGCGCGGTTCTCTGTCCCTGCCGCGCGGCACCGGCAAGACCCGCCGGGTGGTGGTGTTCGCCAAGGGTGAGGCCGCCGCCCAGGCCCGCGAGGCCGGCGCGGACGAGGTCGGGGCCGAGGACCTCGCCGAGCGCATCCAGGGTGGATGGTTGGAGTTCGACGCCGCAGTGGCGACCCCCGACATGATGCCGATCGTGGGACGCCTGGGCCGGATCCTCGGCCCCCGCGGGCTCATGCCGAACCCCAAGTCCGGCACGGTCACCGAGGACGTCGCCAAGGCCGTGAGGGACATCAAGGGGGGCATGATCGAGTACCGCACCGACCGCCACGGCAACCTGCATCTGATAGTGGGCAAGCGCTCCTTCTCAGAGCGCGACCTGCTCGAGAACATCGCCGCGGCGATGGAAGAGATCGTGCGCGCCAAACCCGCCGCGGCCAAGGGCCGCTACCTGCGCAGCGTCACCCTGTCCACGACGATGGGCCCGGGGATCCGTATCGATCCCGCCCGGGCGCGCGACATCGAGCTCGAGGAGGCGGCTGCCGCATCCTGACCGGCTGCGGTATCCTTGCCGGTCGCAGCCCCAGACCGCCGGTGGGCCGGGTGGACGGCCCTTAAGTCCGCGCTGCGGAGCCGGCGCAGGCGAGCGCCCACGCTTCCGCGCGCGGTCGCCCGGTCGGGGGCGGCCGTTCTCCACCAACGGAGATCGGTCGGAGGCGCCGCGGCATGCTCCGAGCATGCTCACGGCGCGGAGGGTGAGGAGAGCCATGGCGAGACCGGAGAAGGAGGCGGCGGTCGCCGATATCGCCCGTCGCTTCCGGGAATCCGACGCGGCGCTGCTGACTGAGTACCGGGGCTTGAGCGTCGCCGAGATGGCCGAGGTACGCGGCGCGCTGCGTGCGGTCGACGCCGACTACCGGGTGCTCAAGAACACCCTCGCCCGCATCGCGGTGCGCGAGGTCGGGCTCGACGAGCTCGTCGAGCAGCTCCAGGGACCCACCGCCATCGCTTTCGTGCGCGGCGACGCGGTGGAAGCGGCGAGGGCGCTGGACCAGGCGGCCGGCCGCTTCCCCTTCCTGGCCGTCAAGGGCGGTGTCTTGCGCGGGGGCCGGGTGATCGATGCGGAGCAGGCGCGTCGCCTCGCCCGCCTCGAGCCGCGTGAGGTGCTGCTCGCCAGGATCGCCATGATGCTCAACCAGCCGGCTCAGCGCACCGCCAACGTGCTCGCCTCGCTGCTGCGCGACCTCGGCTCGATGCTGGCTCAGGTGCTCGAGGCCAAGCGCGACGAGCAGGCGGCCCCACAGACCACCGCGAACGAGCAGTCGGACGCCGCGCAGGCGGCCTCCGGAACCGAGCAGGCATCACAGGAGGAGGAGTGAAGGCATGGCCGACAAGACCCTGACCCAGGACGAGGTGCTCGACGCGATCGCGTCGTGGACGGTGCTGGAGTTGTCCGAGTTCGTGTCGAAGTTCGAGGAGCGCTTCGGCGTCAGCGCGGCCGCCCCGGTGGCGGTTGCGGCCCCCGGCGCCGCCGCACCGGGAGCCCCGGCCGAGGCCCCCGCGGAGGAGGAGAAGGACGAGTTCACCGTCGTCCTCACCGCCGCAGGCGACAAGAAGATCCAGGTGATCAAGGAGGTGCGCGGGCTCACCAGCCTCGGGCTCAAGGAGGCCAAGGACCTCGTCGACAACGCACCTCAGCCGGTGCTGGAGAACGTGCCCAAGGAGCAGGCCGAGGAGGCCAAGGCCAAGCTCGAGGGCGCCGGCGCCACCGTCGAGCTCAAGTAGCCGATCGCCGTCCCGCCCGGGCCGCGCCGCGCGGCGGGGACCCCGGGCGGGAATAGGGCGGGGCCTTCCGGGGTTGACGAATGAGCAGGTCCCGCCTACAGTGGCGGGGAACCCGATGTAAGGGGTGCAAGAGAGATAGACGGGACATCCCGATCGAGCGTCCTCGTTTGACGCCAGTGCTCGCCTGGGCGTACACTGGCGTCTTGTCGTGCCCGCATCCTGGTCGTTCGAAGCGCCCTGTCGCGCGGCTAAGAACCGCCCACGGCGTACCGGCCGGGAACCCGAGCCGGCCCGCTCGCCCCGGTCCCAGCCGGGGGAACGGGCCGATGGCGGTGCTCCGGGGGATCGAGGCGGCCCCTGGGGTCCCGGATGAGGTTCCGCCTTGCCACCAAGTGAACAGGAGGGTGCTGCTTGTCGCCGAACGCGCTGCGTGAACGCCGTAGCTTCGCCAAGCTCGCCGAGGTTCTGCCGCCCCCCAACCTGATCGAGGTCCAGAAGCGGTCCTTCGACGACTTCCTCGATCGGGGGCTCAGCGAGATCCTCAAGGAGATCTCGCCGATCGAGGACTTCACCGGCAACCTTGCGCTTCAGTTCCTGAGCCACGAGTTCCAGGAGCCGAAGTTCGACGAGGACGAGTGCAAAGAGAAGGACATGACCTTCTCGCGCCCGCTCTTCGTTACCGCCGCTTTCATAAACAAGGAGACCGGTGAGATCAAGGAGCAGACCGTCTTCATGGGCGACTTCCCCATGATGACGGCCAAGGGTACCTTCATCATCAACGGGACCGAGCGCGTCGTCGTGTCCCAGCTCGTGCGCTCGCCGGGCGTCTACTTCGACTCCGCGATCGACAAGACCTCCGACAAAGACGTCTATTCGTGCAAGATCATCCCCGCACGCGGCGCGTGGCTCGAGTTCGACACCGACAAGAAGGACACGATCGGCGTCCGCATCGACCGCAAGCGCCGCCAGTACGCGACCGTGTTGCTGAGGGCGCTGGGCTACGTGGGCGACGCCGAGATCCTCGAGCTCTTCGACGGTGCTCCGTCGATCGCGGCCACGCTGGAACGCGACACGATCGACAGTCAGGACGAGGCGCTGATGGACATCTACCGCAAGCTGCGCCCCGGCGAGCCGCCGACGGTAGAGAGCGCCAAGACCCTGCTCGAGGGCCTGTTCTTCAACCCCAAGCGCTACGACCTCGCCCGGGTGGGCCGCTACAAGCTCAACAAGAAGCTCGGCTTCCCGACCGACGAGGAGACGATCGAGGCCTACGGCACGGTGCTGCGCGAGGACGACATCGTCGCCACGATGAAGATGCTCGTGCGGCTGCACGCGGGTGACCCCGAGCTCGAGACCGACGACATCGACAACTTCGCCAACCGGCGCGTGCGTCCGGTGGGCGAGCTGATCCAGAACCAGATCCGGGTGGGCCTGTCGCGCATGGAGCGGGTCGTGCGCGAGCGCATGACGACCCAGGACGTGGAGGCGATCACCCCGCAGACGCTGATCAATATCCGGCCCGTGGTCGCGGCGATCAAGGAGTTCTTCGGCTCCAGCCAGCTGAGCCAGTTCATGGACCAGACCAACCCGCTGGCCGGGCTGACGCACAAGCGCCGCCTATCGGCCCTCGGTCCCGGTGGGCTGAGCCGTGAGCGCGCCGGGCTCGAAGTGCGTGACGTGCACTCGAGCCACTACGGGCGCATGTGTCCGATCGAGACCCCCGAGGGGCCGAACATCGGCCTGATCGGGTCGCTGTCGACCTACGCGCGCCTCAACCGCTACGGCTTCATCGAGACCCCCTACCGCCGGGTCGAGAACGGACGGGTGACCGACGAGATCGAGTACCTCACTGCCGACGAGGAGTCCCGTGCCGTCATCGCCCAGGCGAACGCGGTGCTCGACGACAAGGGCAACTTCGTCGAAAAGCGCGTCCTGGTGCGCGGCCGCCACAACGAGATCGAGTACGTCGACCCCTCCGATGTCGACTACATGGACGTGAGCCCGAAGCAGATCGCGTCTGTGTCGGCGGCCTGCATCCCGTTCCTCGAGCACGACGACGCCAACCGAGCGCTGATGGGAGCCAACATGCAGCGGCAGGCGGTGCCGCTGATCCGACCCGTCGCTCCGTACGTCGGGACCGGGCTGGAGCACCGCGCCGCGGTCGATGCCGGCGATGTGATCGTGGCCGAGGAGGACGGGACGGTCGAGGAGGTGTCCGCCGACCGCATCGTGGTGTCCGGCCGCACCTACAAGCTCGACAAGTTCCGCCGCTCGAACCAGTCGACCTGCATCAACCAGCGCCCGGTGGTGAAGGAGGGCCAGAAGGTCAAGGCCGGTGACGTGCTCGCCGACGGGCCCTCCACGGACAAAGGCGAGCTCGCCCTCGGGGCCAACCTGCTGGTGGCCTTCATGTCCTGGGAGGGCTACAACTTCGAGGACGCCATCATCATCTCCGAGCGCTGCGTCAAGGAAGATCTGCTGACCTCGATCCACATCGAGGAATACGAGGTCGACGCACGCGACACCAAGCTCGGGGCGGAGGAGATAACCCGGGACATCCCCAACGTGTCCGAGGAGGTGCTGGCCGACCTCGACGAGCGCGGCATCATCCGGATCGGCGCAGAGGTCGGTCCCGGTGACGTCCTCGTCGGAAAGGTGACGCCCAAGGGCGAGACCGAGCTGACGCCCGAGGAGCGGCTGCTGCGAGCGATCTTCGGTGAGAAGGCCCGGGAGGTACGCGACACCTCACTCAAGATGCCGCATGGCGAGGAGGGCAAGGTGATCGGGGTGCGCACGTTCTCCCGTGACGAGGGCGACGAGCTGCCGCCCGGCGTCAACGAGCTCGTGCGCGTCTTCGTCGCTCAGAAGCGCAAGATCTCCGAGGGCGACAAGCTCGCCGGGCGTCACGGCAACAAGGGCGTGATCTCCAAGATCCTGCCCGAGGAGGACATGCCGTTTTTGCCCGACGGCACCCCGGTGGACATCATCCTCAACCCGATGGGCGTGCCGTCCCGCATGAACCTCGGCCAGGTGCTCGAAACCCACCTCGGGTGGATCGCCAAGCACCACTGGGAGGACGGACAGGTCGACGGTTCGCCGGGATCGTGGCGCGACGCGGAGCCGACATGGGTGGCGACTCCGGTGTTCGACGGTGCCAAGGAGGACGAGCTGCTGGAGGGGCTCAAGGCGGTCGCCAAGCGGCCTCGCGAGTACCCCCTCACCGACGAGGTGGGCAAGGCGGTGCTGTACGACGGACGCACCGGCGAGCCGTTCGACAGCGAGATCACCGTCGGCTACATGTACATCCTCAAGCTCAGCCACATGGTCGACGACAAGATCCACGCTCGTTCGACCGGGCCCTACTCGATGATCACCCAGCAGCCGCTGGGCGGCAAGGCGCAGTTCGGGGGCCAGCGCTTCGGCGAGATGGAGGTGTGGGCGCTGTACGCCTACGGCGCCGCCTACTGCCTGCAGGAGCTGCTGACGATCAAGTCCGACGACGTCCTCGGGCGGGTCAAGGTCTACGAGGCCGTCGTCAAGGGCGAGAACATCCCGCCGCCCGGGATCCCCGAGTCCTTCAAGGTGCTGATCAAAGAGATGCAGTCGCTGTGCCTGAACGTCGAGGTGCTGTCGGCGGAAGGCGAGGAGATCGAGATGAAGGAGATCGACGAGGACATCTTCCGCACCGCGGAAGAGCTCGGCATCGATCTCTCCCGCCGCGAGCCGTCGTCGGTGGAGGAGGTGTAGGGCGCTTGACCTTCGCTGCTATGCACGAACGACGGCCCGGGGCAACGGTCCGCGTCCCGGTGACGCCCGGGGCCGGCGGTGACGCCGGCCGGGGGCCGGGGATCGTCGGACCGATCGGAACTGCGAGGGAGGCCTGATAGATAGATGCTCGACGTCAACTACTTCGACGAACTGAGGATCGGCCTCGCCACCGGCGACCAGGTGCGCGCGTGGTCCAACGGCGAGGTCAAGAAGCCCGAGACGATCAACTACCGCACGCTCAAGCCGGAGAAGGACGGGCTCTTCTGCGAGAAGATCTTCGGCCCGACCAAGGACTGGGAGTGCTACTGCGGTAAGTACAAGCGCGTCCGCTTCAAGGGCATCATCTGCGAGCGCTGCGGCGTCGAGGTGACGCGAGCCAAGGTGCGGCGCGAGCGCATGGGGCACATCGAGCTCGCCGCTCCGGTGACCCACATCTGGTACTTCAAGGGCGTCCCCAGCCGTCTCGGATACCTGCTCGACATCCCGCCCAAGGAGCTCGAGAAGGTCATCTACTTCGCCGCCTCGATCGTCACCTCGATCGACGAGGATCGGCGCCACCGCGACCTCCCCAAGCTCGAAGAGGAGATCGGCAAGGAGATCGCCCGCATCGAGGCCGAGCGCGACCAGCGGATCGATGAGATCCTCAAGGAGACCGAAGAGCGCCTCGCCGAAATGGAGGAGCGCAAGGCCCGGGCGTCCGAGAAGAACGCGGTCCGCAACCAGTCCGAACGTCAGCAGAAGGAGGTCCGGGAGCGTGCAGAGCGCAACATCGCGCTCGTTCAGCAGACCTTCGAGCTGTTCCGGGACCTCAAGGTCAAGCAGATAGTCGACGACGAGGTCCTGTGGCGCGAGCTGCGCGACCGCTACGAGGACTACTTCAAGGGCGGCATGGGGGCAGAGGCGATCAAGGACCTGCTGTCCTCGCTCGACCTGCACGCCGAGGCCGAAGAGCTGCGCGAGCAGATCCGCACCGCCAAGGGCCAGAAGCGCCAGCGAGCGATCAAGCGCCTCAAGGTCGTGGCCCCCTTCACCGACCCGACCAAGAAGAACAGCCCGCTCGGGATGGTGCTCGACTGCGTGCCGGTGATCCCGCCCGACCTGCGCCCGATGGTGCAGCTGGACGGCGGGCGCTTTGCCACCTCGGACCTCAACGACCTCTACCGGCGCGTGATCAACCGCAACAACCGCCTCAAGAGGTTGCTGGACCTCGGCGCCCCCGAGATCATCGTCAACAACGAGAAGCGCATGCTGCAAGAGGCGGTCGACGCCCTGTTCGACAACGGCCGGCGCGGCCGGCCGGTGACGGGTCCGGGCAACCGGCCGCTCAAGTCCCTCTCGGACATGCTCAAGGGCAAGCAGGGGCGCTTCCGCCAGAACCTGCTCGGTAAGCGGGTCGACTACTCGGGCCGTTCGGTGATCGTCGCCGGGCCCAAGCTCAAGCTGCACCAGTGCGGGCTGCCCAAGGCGATGGCGCTCGAGCTGTTCAAACCGTTCGTGATGAAGCGTCTCGTGGACCTCGGCCACGCGCAGAACATCAAGTCGGCCAAGCGCATGGTCGAGCGCAGCCGGCCCCACGTGTGGGACGTGCTGGAGGAGATCATCCACGAGCACCCGGTGCTGCTGAACCGGGCGCCGACGCTGCACCGCCTGGGGATCCAGGCCTTCGAGCCGATCCTGGTCGAGGGCAAGGCGATCCAGATCCACCCGCTGGTGTGTGCCGCGTTCAACGCCGACTTCGACGGCGACCAGATGGCCGTGCACGTGCCGCTGTCGGCGGAGGCGCAGGCCGAGGCGCGCATCCTCATGCTGTCGGCCCACAACGTGCTGTCGCCGGCCCACGGCGACCCGATCGTGGCCCCGACCCACGACATCGTGATCGGCGCCTACCACCTCACGATCGCCCTCGACGGAGAGCCTGGCGAGGGCATGGTGTTCGGATCGCCCGACGAACTCCTGCGGGCGCACGAGACCTTCGTGTACGAGGACGGGCGGAGCAACGGGCGCGGCCCCCGGCGTCTCGTCGGGCTGCACGCCAAGGTGAAGGTGCGGGGCCTCAAGCGCTTCGAGGGCGAGTCGGTCGAGGAGTACGAGGCCAACCCCAACCGGCTCAAGGAGACGACGGTCGGCCGGGTGATCTTCAACGAGTGCTTCCCCGACGACCTGACCTTCCGCAACGAGCCCATAAAGAAGAAGGAGCTGGCCGCGCTGATCGACGAGTGCGCGCGCCGCTACACCAAGGCCGAGTTGGCGGGCATCCTGGACCGGGTCAAGGACACCGGCTTCCACCACGCTACCCGGGCCGGTATCACGATCGGGCTTCAGGACGTGACCACGCCGGCGGCCAAGTCAAAGATCATCGCCGAGCACGAGAAGCAGGCCGAGAAGGTCGAGACGATGTGGCGGCGAGGCATCATCACCGATGACGAGCGGCGCCAGGAGCTGATCGAGATCTGGACCCGGGCGACCGACCAGGTGCGGGACTCGATGGTCGACAACTTCGACGAGCTCAACCCGATCTGGATGATGGCGAACTCGGGGGCCCGAGGCAACGTGATGCAGATCCGTCAGATCGCCGGCATGCGCGGCCTCGTCGCCAACCCGCGCGGCGAGATCATCCCCAGGCCGATTCGCTCGAACTTCCGCGAGGGCCTCACGGTGCTCGAGTACTTCATCTCGACGCACGGTGCCCGCAAGGGCCTGGCGGACACGGCGCTGCGCACGGCCGACTCCGGCTATCTCACGCGGCGGCTCGTGGACGTGTCCCAGGATGTCATGGTCCGCGCCGAGGATTGCGGGACCGACCGCGGCATCCGGATCGATCTCTCCCGTACCGAGCGCGCTCACCTCAAGCAGAAGCTGCTGGCGAGGGTGCTCCTCGAGGACGCTACTACTCCCGACGGTGAGGTGGTGGCCGAGGCCGGCAGCGAGGTCGATGCCGAGATGGTGCAGCGGATCGTGGACGCCGGCGTACAGGAGGTCGTGGTGCGCTCGGTGCTGATGTGCGAGGCGCGCCACGGCGTGTGTCAGAAGTGCTACGGCGTGTCGCCGGCGACCGGCCAGCTGGTCGAGCTCGGCGAGGCGGTCGGCATCATGGCCGCGCAGTCGATCGGCGAGCCGGGCACCCAGCTGACGATGCGGACGTTCCACACCGGCGGAGTCGCCGGTGAGGACATCACCCACGGTCTGCCGCGCGTCGTCGAGCTGTTCGAGGCCCGCACCCCCAAGGGCGAGGCCGAGATCGCCGAGGCGACCGGCACGATCCACATCAAGGAGGACGAGCGCAACCGCACGATCGAGCTCGTCCCCGACGACGGCGACGAACCGATCGTCTACAAGGTCCCGCGCCGGGCCCGGCTCGTGCGCGGCATCGTCGACGGCGCCCACGTGAACGCCGGTGACGCGCTCACCGAGGGCTCCAAGGACCCGAGCAAGGTGCTCGAGATCCTCGGGACTCGGGAGGCGGCCCAGTACCTCGTGGACGAGGTGCAGGCGGTGTACCGCAACCAGGGCGTGCCGATCCACGACAAGCACATCGAGCTCATCGTTCGCCAGATGCTGCGCAAGGTGAACGTGATCGAGCCCGGGGACACCGAGTTCCTGCCCGGCCAGCTCGTCGACTCCCGCCAGTTCGCCGACGCCAACGAGCAGGTCGTGGCGAACGGCGGCGAGGCGGCGACCGCTCGCCCGGTGCTGATGGGCATCACCAAGGCGTCGTTGGCGACGGAGTCGTGGCTGTCGGCCGCGTCGTTCCAGGAGACCACGAGGGTGCTGACTGAGGCCGCGATCAACGGCAAGTCGGACCCGCTGCTGGGCCTCAAGGAGAACGTCATCATCGGCAAGCTGATCCCCGCCGGGACCGGCATGGCCCGCTACCGCAACCTGCGGGTTACGACCACGGGGGCCGCGGCGATCTCCGACGAGGAGGCCCGGGCGATGTGGGGTCTGCCGCCCCGCAGCGAGGAGGATCTCGCCGGCTCCGCCCAGGAGCTGTTCGGTTCCGCCGCCCTGCAGGCCGTCCCCTCCGAGGGCGACGGCTCGACCGAGGGCTCGTCGGACGGCTCGGAGACCGGCGAAGGCTCGGAGGAGGGCATCTCCGCAGCCAACGAGTGACCCCAGCGGGGGATCCGTAACGCTCGCAGATTGAGGGGGCCGGTTGCATGCGGCCCCCTCTCTCG
>CADDZG010000033.1 GCA_902812355.1 Actinomycetota bacterium
CGTCACCCGGGCGCCCCGCGCGCTGGAGGCCGGCGCCGGTGCTTGAGCCCCTGCCGCGCGTGAGCGTGCTCATGCCGGTGCGCAACGAGGCCGGGTACATCGAACGCAGCCTGGGCTCGGTGCTCGCACAGGATTACCCGCCGGAGAGCCTCGAGGTGATCGTCGCCGACGGACGATCCTCGGATGGGACGCCCGCCGTGCTGCGGCGCCTCGCCGGCTCCGCCCGGGCACGCGGCGTGCGCGTGGTGGTGGTGGACAACCCGCACGGGACCGTGCCACATGCCATGAACCTCGCCCTCGCCGCCGCGTGCGGCGACGTGGTCGTGAGGGTCGACGGGCACTGCCGGGTGCCCCCCGACTACGTCAGGCGATGTGTCGAGGTGCTGGCGACAACGGGCGCGGACTGCGTCGGCGGCGCCCTCGACACCGTGTCCGACGGCGCGCTCGGCCGCGCTATCGCGGCGGCGCAGTCGTCACGTTTCGGCGTCGGAGGGGCGCCCTTTCGCACGTGGCGGGGCCGCGGAGGGTTCGTCGATACGCTCGCTTTCGGCGCCTACCGGCGGGATGTCTTCGATCGCATCGGAGGCTTCGACGAGGAGCTCGAGAGAAACCAGGACGACGAGTTCAACCTGCGCCTGACGCAGAGCGGGGGCCGCATCTGGCTCGACCCGTCGATCCGTGCCACATACCACAGCCGCGCCACCCTGGGCTCGCTGTGGCGCCAGTACCACGACTACGGCTTCTACAAGGTGCGCGTGCTCCAGAAACACCGCACGCTGTCGTCGCGGCGGATGCTGGCCCCTCCTGCCTTCGTCGCCGGGCTGACCGCCGCAGCGTGCGCCTCGGCGCTCACGATGTCGTGGCTGCCGCTGGCGCCGGTCGTCGTTCCCTACGCAGGTTCCTGCGCGATCGCCGCTGTGGGGCAGTGGCGCAGGCCGGCCGTGATGCTGCTCCTACCGCTCGCGTTCTGCGTGATGCACGTCGCCTACGGGACGGGCTTCCTCGCCGGGTTGTGGGCGTGGAACCTCGGCCGGCGGTCCCGGCGCGGTAGTGGATCCGCCGACGTTCCTGCGCCCGGACCCATGGCCTCCTCGGACCCGCCGCGGCCGATCGCTCCGCCGGCGGTGCACGGCGAGAGGCCATAGGGGCCCATCTCCGATCGACCTCCCGGGCCCGCCGCCCCGATCCGCCTTAGGCGAGGATCCCCTCACGCTGCAGACGGATGCACTCCACGAGGTCACGCATGTGGGCGAAGAAGGACTGCAAGCGCAGGTGCTCGAGCCACAGCTCTCTGTTGGCCCGCTGCAGGTCCTCGGGTCCCTCCCGGCCGAGGCCGGCGTGGAAAGCCGCAACGATCTCCGGGAGGCGATCGACCTCGGTACGGTCCACCCACACGCAGTGCTCCTTCCACCGGATCTTCCGCTCGAGCGGGAGCACGCAGTCGGTATCGACGAATATCGGGATACGGCCCAGGCACAGGGTCTCGTAGAAGCGTGCCGAGAAGTTGCCCGACCCTCGGACGCAGAGCGTGTAGTCGGTCTCTAGGATGTTGTCCTCGAACTCGAGCGTCGAGGGGTGCTGCCACCGCCCGGCCGCATCCGATAGTCCCGCCCGGTAGCGAGCCCGGACCACGAAAGCCGTGTCGACCAGGTCGCTGCGCTCGAGGAGTCGCAGGCACTTCTGCCGCAGGCGGACGTGGTCCCACAGCGGGGGCGGGACGATGGGGCGGCCGAGGTTGGCTCCGAGCCTCAGCCCTGCCTTGCGGGCGGCGCGGGCGATCGATCTCGTCATGCTGCTCGCCCCCTGCCCACAGAAACCCACCAGCGGGCGCGGAGACCCACCCCGCGCCTCGAAGGGGCGCCCTCGTAGGGCCAGGATGTCGTCGAAGAAGTACGGCACCGCCGCCACCGCGTAGCCGCGCCTGCGGGACCTCTCGAGCCCGGGGTGCAGGAGGATGCCGTTGCGACCCGGAAGGGGGCGTTCGAAGTCGCCACCCCCGAACACGAGCACGGGCTTGTCCGCGGCTTCGGCGATCCTGAACGCTCGCGTCCAGTCCCCGACCCGCACGTCCTGATCCCACAGAACCGGCAAGGTATGGACCTCGGCCTGTGCCGGTTCGTCGACGATGCGGAAGGCCGAATACAGCCGCCCCCAGCGCTGCGCTCGCCCCGCCTCGTCGCGTTCAGGGTCGCGGTGGGCCTTGAGGATCGGGTTCATGTGGCTGCGCGATCGCGGTTCGGGGCCTTCGCACACGAAGACGCGCAAGGCTGCGTCAGAACGCTGCCCGCCGCGCGCGGTCGCGGCCGGGCTAGCCTTCGAGAGCCGGCTCGGTTGCGGCATCGATGGTCCCGACGGGGTTCGGCAGAGCACTCACGATGAAGCGGCGCTTGCCCCCGGGGGTCGGTGGGATGTCGTCGACCAACTCGACGTCGATGTCGATCCCGGTGGCGCCGTGGGATCTCAGCTCGCTCACGACTCGCGCCGGGATCTCGGGGGTGAAGCCGGGGCCGGGCACGAGGCGCAACAGGATGCTCTCAGGCTCGTCCTGGACCACCTGGAACGATGCGATCTCGGCGAAGTACTCGAGGATTCCGGTGAAGAAGTGAACGATCAAACGGTTGCCCGACGGTGTCACCACGACGTCGGTCTCCCGGCCGTACACCGCAGCCATGAGGTCGAGCCCGCGTCCACAAGGGCATACGGCGTCGCCGCTGGGCCGGCCGAGGTCCCCGACCCGGTAGCGGATCAAAGGTGTCGCACCGGCATGCAGCCGGGTGAGCAGGAGGGCGCCGCGCTCCCCCGCACGCACCGGTCGGCCGCGGTCGTCGACGTATTCGACGATCGTATCGAGGCTGTGGACGTGATAGCCGGGGCCGTGGCCGCACTGCGCTGCCACCTGGATGCCCTCGGCACAGCCGTAGGTGTCGAACACCGTGGTCTGGAAGGCGGACTCGATCGTGCGCCGGAAGTGCGGAAATAGGGTGTCGCCCCACGTCACCGCCGCTGCCAGCGGCGCGTTCCAACCCTGCTGCGCCGCCCGGCGGGCGAGCAGGTACAGCGCCGCCGGATAGCCCCACACATGGGCGATGCCGCCGTCCTCGAGGCGGGCCAAGGCCCGATCCAGGGCGGCGTCGGTGAGGTCGTAAGCGGACACGTAGGTGCAGCGCAACAAGGCGTCCTTGAGCCTGCGCCCCTGGCCGCGGCCGGGGTTCACGCCGAACAGCAGGTGTCGCTCGCCGACCCTCCAGCCCGACCAGCGCGCCGCCAGCAAGAACGCCGCCCGGTACCTGCCGGCCGTGAGGAGATCCTCTCTGAGGCACAGCGGCCGGCCGGTGGAGCCCGACGAGCACGCCTCGTAGGTGCGCCGGCCGGTGCGGCGGGCCGCCCCATGCGGGAGGTGGGCGCGCAGGACCTCCTTGGTGAGCTGCGGCAGCTTGGGCAGGTCTGCGGCCGAACGGACATCCGAAAGCGTCACCCCGGCGGCATCGAACAGCTCCCGGTACATGGGCACGTCGCGATAGGCGACGGCGATCGTGTCGCGCAGCAGGCGGTCGCGCTCGGCGTGCAGGCGCTCGCGCTCCCACCACTGTGCCCGTTCGAGGAAGCGCAACCGGGCGAACATGCCCTGGCCGCTCAGGCGGTCCCCGGTCGCCAGCACGGCGCTGCCGAGGCGCGCTCGCCCCGGGAGTGCCTTCACGTTGGGTCGGCCGATCCCGGGCGCGTGTCGCGCCCGATGGGGTCGGCGGCCTGGGACAACCCCTCAACCCCCTTCTCGCCGTCCGCTTTCCTCGCTAACGTACCGGTTCGAACCGCTTCGATGTCCAGGGGGTTCAAGATCTTGATCACGGGGCAGCGTCTCGACACCCGGGTCCTGACCGGCGCGGACCTCGACGCGATGGCCGAACTGAACATCGCAGCCTTCCCGCGCAGCGCGCTGTGTGCTCTAGGCCATGAGGCCGTGAGGCGCTATTACCGCTGGCAGCTGTTCGGCCCCCACGACGT
Organism: Actinomycetota bacterium; assembly: GCA_902812355.1. Lineage (GTDB taxonomy): Bacteria > Actinomycetota > CADDZG01 > CADDZG01 > WHSQ01 > CADDZG01. The sequence goes on from CADDZG010000033.1 coordinate 4,003, forward strand.
CGAGGCGTGGGGTGTCTTCGGCGACCGCATGCTGTTGGGGTTCGCGGTCGGGGGGACCTTCCGTCACGCGACCTCCGGCTACCTGCGCCGCAACCTCACTTTCCTCGCTACCCGCATCGCCCTGCGCCCGTGGCTCCTCGGCAACCCGTTGATCCGCAGCGGCCTGGCCGACGGCCTGCGGATCCTGCGCCGCTTCGGCGGCAAGGTCGACGCGCACGCAGGACCCCCGGCACCTTCGAGCTCGTTCGGAGTGCTTGCTATCGCGGTCTCACCCGCGGCCCGGCGGATGGGCATCGGGCGCACCCTCATGCAGTTGATGGAGACCGCGGCCGATCGGCGGGGGGCGGACAGAATGGCGTTGACCGTGGATCCCGACAACGTCGGGGCGGTGCGCTTCTATCGGTCCCTGGGTTTCGGACCGATCTCGCCGACCGAGCCGTGGGACGGCCGCATGGTCAAGGCGCTGAGGGTCCCGTGACCGCCGCTTCCTGTGCCCGACGGCCACCCGCCCGCTCAACCAGATCCGTGACGGGCCCGGTTTCGCCGGCGCCCTCATCCTCTTGGGAGGAACGACGCGCGTCCGCAGGATGAGGGATACCTTCCTCGCCTTCGCGCCTCCGTGTCTCGACGACGCGGAGGTCGAAGCCGTGGCCCGCGTCCTGCGCTCGGGATGGATCACCACGGGGCCCGAAGTCGCCCGCTTCGAAAGCGCCTTCTCGGCCGGGATCGGATCGGAGGGGGCCCTCGCCCTGAACTCGGGCACGGCCGCGCTGCACGTCGCTCTCGCCGCGCTGGGGATCGGGCCGGGCGACGCGGTGGTCACCACCACGCTCACCTTCTGTTCCACAGTCCACGTGATCGAGCAGGTCGGCGCCCGACCGGTTCTGTGCGACGTCGATCCCGTGACCCTCAACCTCGACCCGAGGCGAGTGGCCGAGGCGCTGGATCGCCATCCAGACGTGCGAGCCGTGCTGCCGGTGCACCTCTACGGGCATCCGTGCGATATGCCCGCCCTGTTCGAGCTCGCCGCCCGGCACCGCCTGGCGGTGATCGAGGACGCCGCCCACGCGCTGCCGGCCGCCGACCCGCTGGGGATTGTAGGGGCCGAAAGATCGCCCTCCGGGGTCCCGACCGCCTGCTGCTTCTCGTTCTACGCGACCAAGAACCTCACCACGGGGGAAGGCGGCATGCTCACCGGCCCGGCCCAGCTGATCGAGCGGGCCCGCACCTGGAGCCTCCACGGCATGAGCCGCGACGCCTACGGTCGCTACGAGGAAGGCGGGTCGTGGCACTACGAGGTCACCCTGCCCGGCTTCAAATACAACATGACCGATTTGCAGGCGGCGATCGGGCTCGTGCAGCTCGGCAAGCTCGACGGCTTCGTCCGCCGGCGCCGGGAGATCGCAGCCGCCTACACCCGCGCCCTGTCCGGGCTCGACCAGGTCCAAGTGCCGGTGCAGTTGGACGGCTACGAGCACGCGTGGCACATCTACCCGTTGCGCCTCCACCTCGACCGCCTGCGGATCTCGCGCGCTCGCTTCATCGCCGAGCTCTCGGCCCGCCGCATCGGTGCCGGCGTGCACTTCATCCCGGTGCACCACCAGCCCTACTACCGCGATCGCTACGGCTACGCGCCCGGCGACTTCCCGGTCGCCGCGCGCGAGTACGAAAGGCTCGTGTCTCTGCCCCTGCACCCGGGGCTCGACGACGACGACGTCGCCGACGTGATCGACGCCGTGACCGACGTCGTGGCGGCCCACCGGCGATGAAGCGAACGATCGACGTCGTCCTGGCGGCGATCGCCCTGATAGCCAGCGCGCCGGTGCAGCTGGCGATCGCCGCCGCCGTACGGCTCGACTCCCCGGGCCCGGTGCTCTACAGGACGGTGCGGGTGGGCCGCCACGAGACCCTCTTCACCCTGTACAAGTTCCGCACGATGCGCCATCGCGCCGAGGGCCTCGCGGTGACCGCAGCGGGCGACGCCAGGGTGACCCGGGTGGGCCGGATGCTGCGCCGCTACAAGCTCGACGAGCTACCGCAACTCTTCAACGTGCTCAGAGGCGACATGGCCCTCGTCGGGCCGCGTCCCGAGGACCCCCGCTACGTCGCCCTGTACACCCCCGAGCAAAAGCGGGTCTTCGACGTGCGGCCCGGTCTCACCGGCCCCACCGCCCTCGCCTACCGCGACGAGGAGACCCTGCTCGCCGGCAGGGCCGACGTCGAGTTCGCATACGTGCGAGAGGTTCTCCCGGCCAAGCTGCGCCTCGACCTCGACTACCTCGAGCGGGCCACGCTCGCCGGCGACCTGCGGATCCTGGCCGCCACCGTGGGCGCGATCGTGCGCCGGGGCCGCGGCGCCAACGCCGACCGGCCAGAGGCGGCGATCAGAAGCTAGTCCGGTTCGCCCGATAACAGCGTTAAACGTCATCCGTCCACCAACCGAGAATGGACGAGGCAGCGGGAAAATGATCACGATCCCCCTTCCGGCCCCGGGGGGGCCTAGATAGCATCTAGGACGCTGGCAGAGGGGACGATCCGGCGTTGCGGCGACGGTTGCCCAGACGTGCGGATGGCCACTAACAGAGGTATTCGAGCTTGCTTTTGCTCAACCCGACGCGACCGAGGACGGCCTTTGCGGGAACGCTACTGAACCATCGCCGTCCTTTGATCATCGGTCTGCATGCCCTGCTGGTTGCGGGTGCGCTGTGGCTCGCCTTCCTCTTGCGCTTCGACGGCGAGCCGAGCCACGACATGTGGATCCTGTTCCTCAAGACCCTGCCCGTCTTGGTGGTGATCCGCTGCGTGCTGTTCGCCCGCTTCGGGCTGTTCCAGGGGCTGTGGCGCTACGTCAGCGTCAAGGACCTCGTCACCATCGTCGAGGCGGCCACCGCCGGCACGATCCTGTTCGTGGCCGTGACCCTGGCGGGCTGGGGCTACGGCTTCCCCCGCTCGATCTTCGTCCTCGATTGGATCCTGTGCGTGGTGCTGCTGAGCGGCGTGCGCATCTGCACCAGGCTGCTGCGCGAGCGCGATCGCGAGCTGCCTGCGGACTTGGATATCTCGGCGAGCCCGCGGCGGGCCGTCCTCGTGGGGGCGGGCGACGCCGGCGAGCGCCTACTGCGGGAGATCCAACGCAACCGCACGCTCGGGTGGAAGATCGTCGCCATCGCCGACGACCACCCGGCCAAGAGGGGCTTGCGCCTGCACGGGGTCCGGGTGCAGGGCTCGGTGGACGACATCCCCGAGCTGGTGCGCAAACTCGGGGCCGAAGAGATCCTGCTGGCGATCCCGTCCGCCAACCGCGACCAGCGCCGGCGGATCCTCGACGCGTGCCGTGCCGCTGCCGTGCCGGTTAAGTCGGTGCCCTCGATAGGCCAGATCTTCTCCGGGCGTCCGCTGTCGCAGCTGGAATCCGTCGGCCCCGAGGACCTGCTCGGGCGGCGCCCCGCGCGCGTCGGCACCGACCGCCTGCGCTGCGAGGTGGAAGACCGCCGGGTGCTGGTCACCGGGGCCGGCGGCTCGATCGGATCCGAGCTCGCCCGTCAGCTGGCGCTGCTCGCCCCCCAGGAGCTCGTGCTGTTGGAGCGGGCCGAGAGCAGCCTCTACTTCGTCGACCTCGAGCTGCGCAGACGCCATCCCGACCTGCGCATCACCTCGGTGGTGGGCGACATCACCGACCGCCACAAGGTGTCGGAGTGCTTCAAGCGCCACATGCCCGACATCGTCTACCACGCTGCGGCCTACAAGCACGTCCCGCTCATGGAGCAGCATCCGATCGACGCCATCGTCAACAACGTCTTCGGCACCTGCACGCTGGCGGAGACCGCCCGGGCCTGCGGGGTGCGCCGTTTCGTGCTCATCTCCACCGACAAGGCGGTGAATCCTGTGAGCACGATGGGCCGCACCAAGCGGGTGGCCGAGGCAGTGCTGCGGGCCATGGATCCGACGCCGACGACGTTCGTGTCGGTGCGCTTCGGCAACGTGCTCGGCAGCGCCGGCAGTGTGCTGCCGGTGTTCCAGTGGCAGATCTACAACGGGGGGCCGGTGACCGTAACCGATCCCGACGCCTCCCGCTACTTCATGCTGATCCCCGAGGCCGTCGAGCTCGTGCTCCAGGCCGGGGCGATGGCCCGCGGCGGCGAGGTCTACTTCCTCGACATGGGCGAGCCTCTGCGGGTCAAGGATCTCGCCGAGGACCTGATCCGCCTCGCCGGCTACGCGCCGGGGCGGGACGTGGCGGTGGAGACGATCGGGTTGCGGGCCGGCGAGCGGCTGCGCGAGGAGCTGGTCGCGAACGCCGAGACCCTCGTGCTCAGCGAGCACGACAAGATCTTCGTCACCCAGAACCCGCCGATGCAGGCAGCGATGTTCCGAGAGGAACTTGCCACCCTGCGCTCGATGGTCGAGCAACGCGACCAGGAGGCGGCGCTCCGCCAGCTCGCCCACATGGCGTCGGCCTACTAGGGCGCCCGCCACGAACTTCGACGTGACGGCATCGGGGTGATCCCCGACCGGCGCTGTGGGCGTGGATCCGAAGCGTGCTCCGACACAAGCCGCGGCTCGGCGCTGGAGGGCGGAGTCCACCCGGCGCGGATAACCGGCCGGGGCTCAGGCCGGTGGTTCTGCGTAGCCCAGTTCCGCAAGCATGCCGCAGAGATGCCTCGTCAGCGCCAGGCGGGAAGGTTCGTCGAGGCCAGCCCTCCATGCATCCCTCGTGGCCGTTTCGACGATGCGCAGATCCATGATCCGCGCGACGGCCGCGAGGACGGGCGTGCGGGGGGAAACGATCTGTCCAGCCCGAGAACCACGCGAGGCTGGGATGCAGGCCAGCATCCTCAGCAGCAATGTCGTCCCCGAACGCCCGGCCCTGCTACGAAGATCGGTTTGTTTACCCGCCTGCGGATCGCCGGCATCGACGGCTAATCCTTGGACAGGGACAGCACGACGCGGACGGCCCGGTCGAGGATCCCCGAGGCGGATGCCTCACCCGTGCTGTGGCGAGCCCCGTCGGCCCCGACGATGCGGTAGCCGAATGGGCTGCGCACCACGAGCCGGTAGCGATCGGGGTGGACGGTGGCCTGCGGCACAAGCGAGAGCTCGAAGGCAGGGCCATGCGGGCCCTCGGTCACCGCGTGCGGGATCGTGTAGGTGACCTTCACCGTACGCGTGGCGCCGGCCGGCACGAACACAGGGTTCCACACGTCCGGGTAACCGGCTTCGGGGTCGCTGAGATAGGACGACCTCGTGCCGTCGAGCGCGAACGAGCGCACACGGGCGTTGTCGGGCAGCACGAGGTTGAGCAGCATGAGGTTGTTGCCCGGCCCCACACCTCCGTGCTTCGATCTCGTCGGGGCGCCGAGCAGGATCGACGGCGGCCCCCCGGGCGCGGCGTTGTGCAGCTCGACCGTGGTCGTCACCACGGCATCGCCGGACGGCTGCAGCAGCACGCGGGTGTCGATCGTGCGGTGCATGAAGTAGTCGACCTTGCTCAGCGAATGGCTGTCTGCGAACACCATCTGGAGGTTGCGCCCCGCCGTGCGCAGGTCCCCGCCGACCCCGGCCCGGCGCAGCTTGGCTTCGATCCGGCGGTCGCGCGCGAACACCACCAGGTGGCGGTTGGCGGCGGCCTCGGCCAGACCCCGGCTCAGCGCCACGTCGTCGACGTCGCCCCCCGCCACTCGGTCCCAGAAGTCCCGCACCACGCCGGCGACGTAACGGCTCTGGCGCTGTTCGTCGCCGCTGCCGCGGAAATGCACGTAGGAGTCGCGCAGCAGCACCCGGGTCGCGTTCGCCTCGGTGAGGTGGCGGGCGAGCGGCTCACCCGGCAGGGGGCCGATCGCAGGCAGCAGGTCGCCCAGCACGAGCGGGTCCATCGCTATCACACCGTCGAGCCGTTGCCCCGTGTCCGCCCGGTACATGCGCAACATCGCCGCGGCCACCGTCGGGAACTGCGCCGAGAGGTTGACCTGCTGCCACTGCCGCAGGGCCCCGAGGCTCGCGTAATGCCGCTCGAACCACGTGGGCGCATCGATCGACCCCGTATGGCGGTCGATCAAGCGAACGATCGGCGCGACCTGCGTGAGCCGGAACCGGCCGTTGCGCGCCTCGAGCGTGCCGTACACGCCGACCAGGCCACCCGTGCCGCGCACCTCACCGGGGGATTGGAAGACGAGAAGGTAGCGGCGCCTGCCGTCGGCCCCGAGGAGAGCCGGCAGCGCCCCCAGCAAGGCGTCGGCCTTGCGGGTCGCGACCGCAGCGGGTCCTATGCCGGAGCGACCCTGCGCGACGGCAGAGGCGAGGGGGCCGGCGTGAGGCCGGGGAGCCGCATCGAGCAGCCGACGCGCCCGGCTCAGGTCCTGCGCCGCGCCACGTACGTGAGGGATCGCGTCCTGCACCGCGGCGAGTCGTATCCTGCCGCCCTCGAGCACCGCTCCGGCGAGGGGGCCGCGGCCGGCTCCGAGCGTGCGCGCCGCGGCCACGAGCTCGGCGCCTCCGCGAGCCGCGAGGTGCGCCGCCCGGCCGAGTGCCACGAGGGCGCGCACGTCGGCACCGACGACCGGCAGGTGGCCGACGAGCACGGTTCCGGGATGAGCGGCGAGCCCGGGGAGGGGGTCGGTAGCGCGGGCCACAGCGCGGAAGCCTGCACCGGCACGGCCGAGATCGCGTTGCTGCAGCGCGTCCGCCGCCGCCGCCAATCTCGCCCGCTGCTCGCCGAGCACGAGCCCGGTGCGCAGGGTCGCGTAGGCGGCATCGGCAAGCAGCAGCACGACGACCGCGCACAGCGCCAGGAGGGCGCGCCGTCCCCACGGGTTCCAAGCCCTGCGCGCCCGATGCCGGGGCGATCTCCGGCGGCGCGACCTGTGTCGGTGATGGTGGGTGGAGCTACGAACGGTGGAGGATCCCCCACGACCGCTTCTTGTCGTGGTGTCCTGAGCCGTTGCTTCCATCCGTGGCGACCGGCTTCCCGTAGTAGTCGGCGTAGTAGTCCTGCTGGTCGTAGGGGTTGACGGACGGGTCGAGGTCGTTGAACACGGTTCCGACTATGCGCACGCCGATCCGGGCGAGCTCCTCGCGGGCATGGACCGCGGTCGGCTTGCGGGTGCGCGACGCGTTCACGACCACGATCGCCTCGCCGACGCGCGACGCGATGATGGCGGCATCCGCGACCGGCAGCAGCGGCGGCGTGTCCAGCAGCACCACCGCGTAGGTCTCTTCCAGCTTGGCGATCAGCTCGCGCAGACGGTGCGACGCGAGCAGCTCGGCCGGGTTGGGCGGCACCGGCCCGCTCGGCACGAGCTCGAGGTTGGGGATCCCGGCGTTCCACACGATCGGGTCGATGTCGTGGCGGGACTGGTCTGCGAGCCAGCAGGACAGCCCGTCGTCGTTGGACAGCCCGAAGTAGCGCTCGATCGTCGGCTTGCGTAGGTCGGCCGAGACCAGCACCGTCTTGGTCCCCGCCTGGGCCAGGGCGATGCCGAGGTTGGCGACCGTCACGGTCTTGCCCTCGCCCGCCACGGGGCTCGTCACCACGATGCTCTTCACCTGGCGCTGGGCGCGCACGAACTCGACCGACGTGCGCAGGCTGCGATAGGCCTCGCTCGCCCTGGCGTGGGGGTGCTTGAGGAGCTCGGGCTTGGTGCGGTTGCCGGAGCCCTCGTACTTCGGGATCGTCGCCAGCAATGCCGCCCCGAACACGGCCACGAGCTCGTCGCGGTTGCGGAAGCGCTCGTCCATGCGGTCCCGCAGGGTCGCCAGCGCCACCCCGAGGATCAGTCCGACCAGAAGGGCCAGCACCGCGTTGTTGCGGTAGTTCGGCGACGACGGCAGGGTCGGCAGCGATGCGGGGCGGATCACCTGTCCCCCGCTGCTGCTCAGCGGGGCGCTCGGCCGGGCGTCGTCGAGGCGCTGCTGCAGCACCCCGAGGCGCGCGAGCAGCGTGTTGCGCCGCGATTCGAGCTTGGTGGCGAGGGCGTCGTCCCCGGCTCCGCGAGCCTGCTGAATCCTGTCAGACAGCCGAGACAGGCCATGCTCGAGGCGCCCGATCTCGGCCTTCACGGGTTCCGTGGAGGACCGCACCTGGGCCTCGGCCTGGCTGCGCCGGTAAGTGAGGTAGTCCTCGGCGAAGGCTTCGGCGGCAGCCCGGGCGAGGCGCGGGTCGGTCGAGGTGTAGGACACCGACAGCACCTCGCTGTCGCCGACCGGCGTCACCGACAGACCCCCGAGCAACGAGTCCGGGGACCGTCCGATGCGCAGCCGGCGAGCGACCATCGTCGCCACCGGTTTGGACGCCACCACCTGGCTCTCGGTCTGCAGGTCGGGGGCCGGCACGAAGGCCTCGTTGCCGCTGGTTGCGATCGGCTTGACGAGGACGCGCGCCGATGCCGTGTACCTCGGCGTCTGCAGGTAGGAGTAGCCCAGCACCGCGGCCACCACCACGACCGTGACGCCGAGGATCGTCCACCTGCGGGCGCGCAGCACCGTGAGGTAGTCCCGCAGGTTCACCGGATGTATCGCTTCGTTCTCTCTCACTTGTCCCGCCTCACGTGCCCGCTCGGGGCGGATCGGTTCGCTCGTAGCTCCCGGCGATCGCCGAGGGCCTTAGAAGGTCTTCGATGTCGAGCCCTGCTGGCAGATCACCGTGGTCCCCGCGTAGTCGGTCACGACCTTCTCCGCGACGGTCGCCGTCCACGTCCCGTTGGGCGAACTCGTCGGCAAGGTCGTGTGGTAGTTGCCGCTGTTGTCGGTGGTCGCGGTGAACGTCGTGTTGCCCTTCTTCACACTCACGGACCGGCCCGCGATGCAGCTGAGGTCGGGCGAGCTCACGGTGCCGTAGAAGCCCTGGCTCGCTGACCAGTTCAGCGTGATCGTGGTCGGGTAGCAATCGACGCCGGGGGTCTGACAGGTGATGTTGGTGGCGGCCGGTGCCGGTGCCGCGTTCGTCCGATCCGCGGCCTTGGTCTGGTCCGCGGTGGTACGGGCCTGGAGCAGCCGCGGTCCCCCGATCACGGCCAAAGCCAGTATCACAACCGCTGCAGGCATTGCCCCATAGCGAAGGAGTCTGAGTTTGCGCAGCTTCATCGTCGCCGGTCCCCCAGGTCTGCGGCTTTATCCGACCGGCCAACTATCGTGCAGGCCCCTAGCGGTGTCTAGGGGGTACTCGATATCATTCCGACCGATGCGGGCGGCAAGCGAGATCTACGTGGAATGGGTGGGCGACGAAGCCGTCGTCCTCGACGCGCACACGGGCAAGCTCCATCATCTCAACCGTTCGGCCGCCTTGATGCTGGCCCTGATCCAGGAGACCGGAGGGGTCGAGCCCGCGAGGCGAGTCCTGTCCGAGCTGCTGCCCTCTCCGAAGCCACCGGCAGAAGAGATCGACGAGGCGGTCGAACTCCTGCTGTCCAACGGCCTTTTGGTGGATGCCTGAGGACGTCGCCCGGCGTCCCGGCCCACCTCCGGACGGGGACGGCCACCCGATCCCCGAAGCAGCGGGCACCTGACCGGACCCCTTTGACGACCTGGTCTGGGTCGACAGCAGATGGTTCGAGGCCGCTGGCGAGTGGCTCGAGGTGCGCTCGACCGCGCCCGGCTTGCTCGACGACCTCGGTGCCCCGGTTCGGCGACGCCCCCCGTCCGGCGCCGACGCGTTCGGCGGCGCGCTGAGCGTCGTGGTCGACGCGCGCGCCGGGATCCGCCGCCTCCCGACATTGTTCCTCGAACGATCCGAGCTGTATGCCGACCGCGATCCGGCTCGCGTCGCCGACCGGCTGCGGACGCTCGTAGCCGCGATCCGTTCGGCCCCGCAGCGAGCGACCTACGCCGCCACCCGCTGTTCCTGGCGCGGCCGCGACGGGCTCTACGCCCGCGACCTCTACAACCGCTCGACCCACCGCATCGGCCTCGCCCGTCGCGGGATGTCCTTCGCCGCCGATCCCTTCGTCGTGCTGTCTCCGTACGGGCGCTTCGTCGCGGGCGGCGACGCGTTCGTGCCCGCCTTCATCGTCCTCGCCGACGACCATCCAGACGACCCGGGGAGGGTGGTGCGCTCCGGCGGCGCCATGGTCCCCTTTCTGCTGGCCGGCCTGCGCTTCGGCGAGCTCGTCGACGGGGCCGAACTGGCCGCGCTGCGCCGTGCCGTCGAAGGCGCGGTGGGGCTCAGCTCGGGCGACGTCGGCGCTCTCGCACGAGCGCTCGACCGCACCGGATGAGCGGGGGCCTGACCCTCGACCTCCTCGGTGTCACCGCCCGGATCGACGCGCCCGAGCCATGGCGCGGCTTCCTCGCCCGCCTGTGGCAGCCGTTCGTCGTCGAACCTTCCCCCGGCGCCGTGCAGCTACGGATCGGAATCGGCATCGAGGGCGACATGCACTGCCTGGAGCTCGGCGACACGATGCTGCGCAGCACCGACGCGTGGCTCCTCGCCAACGAACTGCGCGCCACGCTGGCCGCGGAAGTGCTGCGGCGCTGCGACGCTGCGGTGGACCTGCACGCGGCGGCCCTCCGGCGCGACGGCGTCGGTCTCCTGCTCGTGGGTCCATCAGGTGCCGGCAAGACCACGGCCGCAGCCTCGCTCGCGGCCGAGGGCTGGATCCTGTTCGGCGACGACTTCGCGCCGGTCACCGCCGACGGCCGGGTGCTGGCCTTTCCCAAGCCGCTGGGGATCAAAGCGGCCCGGGCCTGGACCCACGCCCCAGAGAACTGGCGGCGGCTGCCCTGGCCCCCGCCCCCCGAGGGGATGTTCCTGGTGCCGGCGACCGAGATCGGCCGGGTCGCCGAGGCCGGGGCCGCGCTCGCGGCCACACACGTCGTGGTCTTGGTGCCCGGATCCGAGACGGGAGCCGAGCCGTTGTCGCCCGCACGCGCGGCGATGCGGTGCGTCGAACACTGCGGCACCCTGGGGCCCGCGACCCTCGCCGCCATGGTGCGGATGGTCGAGCGGACGGCATGCTGGACCCTTGGGTATGCCGATCACGATGAGGTTCTGCCCTTCCTGCGGGGACTTTTCGGTACGTAATGCCCCGAAGCCATCAGAACCCTATTGCGGGTTCGGCGCCGGATGGACTATAGGTAGCCCAGGCTTTCCCACAGCGCGTGGGGAGGAGAGGGCGAGGGGACACCATGACTGCTTCTGATCCATCCGGGAGCCCGCCGGCATCGAGCATGGATCGACGGGCCTTCATCAAGCGTGCGGCCAAGGTCGCATGGGTCGCCCCGGTGATAATCACCGCCGCCCCCGCGGTGGCCTCGGCCGCGCCCAAGCGCGGCTCGTGCGTTCCGCCGGGGCAGCCGTGCGTGCCGGGGGGCCTGCCGTGCTGCCTGCCCAATCAGCAGTGTCGCCCGGTCGACCATGGCCGCTTCAAGTGCGTCGGCCCGCCTCCGTAGGCCTTCTAGTCTGAGCGATCGGGGGGCGCACCCCTCCTCCGACGCGATGCCTGCAACCCCGGACGCGGGGTGGCACGTGCCATCCGAAGCGGCCCTGGCGGCCGCCCGTCGCCTGGTCCTCGACGTCGTCGCTGCGGACACGATCGCCGCGCTCGGTGCCCGAGGCTGCCGGACGATCCTGCTCAAGGGACCTTCGGTGGCGCGGTGGTTGTACGACGACCCCGTTCGACGCCCGTACTTCGATTGCGACCTGCTGGTCGACCCGTCACGTGTGGACGTGGCCCGCGCCCTGCTCGCGGCGCGGGGCTTCGTCGACACGACCGGCGGCATTCCCGGCGAGCGCCCGTGGGTGACCCGCAGCCTGTGGCGAGAGACCGACGGGGTCTCCCTCGACCTCCATCGCAGCCTCACCGGGATCCGGGTCGCGCCGCAGCAGGCGTGGCGGATCCTCGCCGCGCACACGGAGACGACGGCGGTGGCGGGGCGCGACGTCGACATCCTCGACGAGGACGCCAGGGTTCTTCACCTCGTCCTGCACGCGGCGCAGCACGGAGTCTCGTGGGACCGTCCCGCCGAGGACCTCGAGCGCGGTCGCCAGGTCGAGGGCC